>JAEURL010000134.1 GCA_016789165.1 Anaerolineales bacterium
GCGCAGCCGCACCCAGGTCCGGCCCGGCGGGGAACCCAAGGCCGCGCCGGCCAACTCAGCCAGGCGGCCGGCCAGCCCGGCCGGCAGGGCCTCACCCTCCGCCAGCACCAACTCCACTTCCAGAATCGGCATCAGGCGGCCGGTGCCCGGGCCGGGAGCCGCGGCAAGAGGCACGCCCACACCGCCTCGGCCAGCGCCTCCCGCTCCTGGGCGGCGTCCAAGCGGATCCAGCGCTCCGGCTCGGCGCGCAGCAGCTCCAAATAGCCGGCGCGCACGCGCTGGTGGAAGGCCAGGTCATAGGCGTCCAGTCGGTTCCATTCCTCGCGGTTGGCCAGCCGGCGCTGCAGCCCCAGGTCCGGGTCCAGGTCAAACAGCAGGGTCACGTCTGGCTTCAGGCCGTGCGTGGCGAAGGCCGTGATCTGGCGCAAGGCGGCCAGGTCCAGGCCGTGGCCGTAGCCCTGGTACGCCAGGGTGCTGTCGTAGTAGCGGTCGCTGAGCACCACGCCGCCGCCGGCCAGGTGCGGCAGGATCACCTCGCCCACCAATTGCGCGCGCGCCGCCGAGTACAGCAGGATCTCGGCCCGCGGCTGCATAGCCGTGTTGTGCAGATCGTGCAGCACGTTCCGGATCTGCTCACCGATGGCGGTGCCGCCCGGCTCGCGGGTGAGCAGCACCTGGCGGCCTTCCGCGCGCAGGCGCTCGGCCAGGCGTTTGATCTGGGTGGATTTGCCGGAGCCGTCCGGGCCTTCGAAGGTGATGAACATAGGGGGCGGAAGACGAAGGCGGCTTTGCCCTTGGCGCGTGGTCAATCCCGGAAGATGCGCACCCACCGGCGCGGCTCTTTGCCGTAGGAGTGGGAGATCAGGTTGGCCTTGCGGGCCAATTCGTGCTGCATGCGCCGTACGTAGGCGGAGGCCGGCGGCAGGTCGGCCGAGGGCTCGCCGCGCATCACGGCCTCGATGGCCTGGCGTGTCTCGGTCAGCGCGTCGTCCAGGGCGTTCTCGGCCTCCAGCGTGACCGTGCGCAGGTTGAATAGGTCCGAGAGGAAGTTCTCGATCTGGGCCGTGGTGTTGGCGCGCAGGACGTAGATCGGCAAGCCGCGCTCCTCGGCATCCTCGATCGGCCGCTGGCGCTGGCGGTAGTAGGTCTTCAGGGTGACCATGGCCTGGGCCTTGTCGACGTCGTCCACCAGGACGGCCGGCACGCGCAGGTGGCGGGCCGCCTGCTCCAGCCGGTTGCGGGCGATGCCGTACGCGTAGATGCGGATGCTCTCCAGCCCGGGGCTGCGGCCGGCCTCGGCCTCCGGCTCGCCGAGGCGGCCAGAGCGGCTGGCGATCTCGCGGCCGTTGCCGGCCGGGGCCGGGCGGCCCGCTTCGGCCTCGCGCCGGCCGCGCCCGCGGCCCAGCGCGCCGGCCGCCGGCGCCCACTCGGCCGGCGCTTCCACCTTGATCTCGCCGTTGTCGTCGCGGTAGCGCAGCTCCGGCGGCTTGGGCCGGCCGCGCAGGAAGGTGTCCACCGCGGCGGCCACGTCGTGATGCACGGCCAGGCGCTCGCGCTCCTGAATCTCGATCAGCACGTCGAAGGTGGGCGGGGCCCGGCGCTCCAGCACCGTCTTCTGGGTCCCGCGCCGGCGCGCCTCCTCGTCAGAGAGGGTGACGCTCTCAATCCCGCCGATCAGGTCGGCCAGGGTGGGGTTGAGCATCAGGTTCTCGAGCGTGTTGCCGTGGGCGGTGCCGATCAGCTGCACGCCGCGTTCGGCGATGGTGCGGGCGGCCTGGGCCTCCAGCTCGCGCCCGATCTCGTCGATGACGATGACCTCCGGGTTGTGGTTCTCCACCGCCTCGATCATGACCTCGTGCTGCAGGTTGGGCTGGGCCACCTGCATGCGCCGCGCGCGCCCGACGGCCGGGTGCGGCACGTCGCCGTCGCCGCCGATTTCGTTGGAGGTGTCCACCACCACCACGCGCTTGTTGTCGGCCAGGATGCGGGCGGCCTCGCGCAGCATGGTGGTCTTGCCCACGCCCGGCCGGCCGAGCATCAGGATGCTCTTGCCGCTCTCGACGATGTCCTGAATGATGTCGATGGTGCCGTAGACGGCCCGGCCCACGCGGCAGGTCAGGCCCACAATCTGGCCGCGCCGGTTGCGGATGCAGCTGATGCGGTGCAGGGTGCGCTCCATGCCGGCCCGGTTGTCGGCGTCGAAGGCGCCGATGCGCGTGACCACGTAGTCCAGGTCGGCGCGGATGATCTCGGCCTCGGCCAGGATGACCTCGCCGTCCACGTAGCGGGCGGTGGGCACGCGGCCGAGATCCAGGATGATCTCCAGCAAATCGTCGGTGCGGTTGGCGGCCGTCAGGGCGTTCCCGATCTGCGGCGGGATCACGGCCATCAAGGCGTGCAGATCATCAGTAATGCGTCTTTGCATGGTGGGTCAGGCGGGCGTCCCGCGTCAGTTTGGATAGATATCGAGGCGGGCGCCGGCGATGGGGGTGGTAGTAGCGCTGCCCTCCAGGGTCGGCAACGGTTTGAGCACCGGTTCAGAGACGCGCACGGCCAGGCGCTTCACCATCACGGCCTGCGAACCCAGGCACTCGAAGTCAGCGGCCTGGAGCACGCTTTGCAGCCAGTCCTGGTAGCGGCGCACACAGACATAGATCGGCCGGCCAGCGCGGTTGGTGCCGGCCAGCAGGCCCAGGGCCGCCTGGAGGATCTCGTCGGCGCGATTGTCGGCCTCCGGGTGCAGGTACGGCTCCACCCACAGGCCGGTCGGCCCGCGCTTGACGTCCAGGAAAGCGATCAACTCGCCCGCGCGCTCGTACACGTAACCCCGGCCGGGCTTGGGGGCCGGCTCCACCTGCTGCACCAAGCGCGGCACCAAGTTGGTGTAGAGCGTGGTGACGGCCACGCCGTCGGCGGCCGCGGCCGGCCGGGCATGCGCGGTGGCGACGGTCTTGAGCTCGCCGGCCAGCCGCCAGATGGTTTGGCGGGCGTAGATGGCGAAACCGGCCAACCGCAGGGCCTCGAACTCCCCGCTGGCCTCGTCCACCTCAGCGATCAGGTTGTGGCCGCCGCGCGCGCCGGCCTCCTGGGCCAGCCGATCCACCAGCGGCAGCCAAGCCGCGTTCTCGGGGGACCAGGCCGGGGCGACGAACAAGGCCCGGGCCTGCTCCTCGCCCGGCCGGTGGCGCAATTGGCCGAAGCCGGCCCGCGTCCCGTCGCGCCAGACCAGGGTCGGGGCGCCGGTGCCGGGCATCAGGTAGGCCAGCAGGGCGTTGTTCAGGGGCTGGCTGTCGCGGGTCAGCCTGGTGATCGAGTCGAGGCAGGTGCCTTGGTCACTCAATTGCCGGATGAGGCTGACATCCCGCCAATCAAATGGCCGGATCATCGGGGGCGGCGATCCATTTCCGAGGGCAGCGAGGCGCGCGAGGCGCGTTCAAACAAGGATTTGAGGGCGCTCTGAAAGCGCTCCACTTCGCGGATGGTCCCGCGCCGGGTGGCGGGTTCGCCCGGGTTGTCGCTGGTCAGCATGCCTTTGCTGCGGAAGTACTCGCGGTACAGGTCGGCCAGCGTGTCCTTCTCCGGCCGGCGCTTCTCGCGGGCGATCACCTTGGCCTGCAGCGGCATGGCGTTGGCGGCTTCCTCCGGGATGACCTCCGGCCAGAAGGGGCTGTTCTCATCCACGTCCACCATGCCGTACAGTTCCACCACTTCGCCGCGCCGCACGCCGACGACCATGCCGAACAGCGACTCGAGCCCCTCCGTGTTGCGGCGCCACCAGCGCACGGCCTCCGGGTCCGGCAGCCATTCCCATTCATAATCGCCGGGATCAGCGCCGAAGCGGCCGGCCAGGGTGACCGATTCGTAGGCCGTGATGTACTCCGCCAGGCGCTGCCAATGCCGGATCGGCGCCAGCATGACCAGCTGCGTCTCCGGGATCTTGGACAACTCAGCGAAGCGATAGTTGGGGTTTTCGTTGACCAGGAACGGTTTGGCTCTGTTCACGGCGATCCCCGGTGAACGCATACCCATACCCCTGCTTGTCGATAAATCCGCCCTGCCTTTGTGATTTTACCACGCGCATTCTGGGCGGGGCAATCCGCATAATGACGGAGCCAGGTCAGAGATGTGTTTTGTCAGCCAATTGGCAGTTGACAAACACTAGCGCGCCGATACAATTGAGACAATGATACAATTAGTTCAATAAGCCAGGCGGCCATGTTGGTCAAGCTCGATTTCCGCAGTGGTGAACCCATCTACTCACAAATCGTGGCGCAGATCCGGCAGATGGTGGCGGCCGGCGGGCTAAAGCCCGGCGACCAATTGCCCACCGTCCGCCAAATGGCGACCGACCTGCGCGTGAACTTCAACACAGTCGCTCGGGCGTACCGCCAGCTGGACGAGGCCGGGGTAATCTCCACCCAACAAGGCCGCGGCACCTACATTCTCGAACAGCCGGTGCCGCCCAACCAGCACCGGATCCGCCGCCAGCGCTTGAACGACCTCGCCGAACGGTTTATCGCCGAGGCCGAGCGGCTGGGTTATGCCCGCGAGGAGATCGTGGACAGCCTGGCCGCCGCCCTGGGCGTGCCCCAAGGCGCCCTGTCCAAGGAGGACTAACCATGACCGCCAAGTCTGCGCTCACCGGTTTGACCGCCAATGCGGCGGCCCCGTTCACCAGCCCCAGCCGGCAGGCCAACCCCGTGTCCGCCACGGCTTTCGGGGCCTGCCTGGTCGCCGGCGTCACGGTTGGGATCGTGGGCGGCAGCCAGGGGTGGTCCGACGCCGTCATTGGCGGGCTGGTGCTGGGCTTCGCCCTGGCCGGCACCTATCTGCTCTTCGCGATCAAAATCGCCAACCAATGGGAGAAGGCTGTGCTCCTGCGCTTCGGCCGTTTCGTGGGCCTGCGCGGGCCGGGCCTGTTCTGGATCGTCCCGATCATGGACACCATCGCGGCCTGGATCGACCACCGCACCATGGTCACACCCTTCAACGCCGAGAAGACCCTGACCCGCGACACGGTGCCCGTCAACGTGGACGCCGTGCTCTTCTGGGTGGTCTGGGACGCGCAGAAGGCGGCCCTGGAGGTGGAGAACTACCGCACCGCCATCGCCTGGGCGGCGCAGACCGCGCTGCGTGACATCCTGGGCAAGATGATGCTGGCCGATATCCTGGTGGGCCGCGAGGCCATTGACCGCGAGCTGCAGAAGATCATCGACGAGCGCACCACGCCGTGGGGCGTGAGCGTGACCAGCGTCGAGATCCGCGATATCGTCATCCCGCAGGACCTGGAGGTGGCGATGAGCCGACAGGCCCAGGCGGAGCGTGAGCGCCAGGCGCGCGTGATCCTGGGCGAGTCCGAGAAACAGATCGCGGCCTCCTTCGCCGAGGCGGCCGAGGCCTACACCAACAACCCGACCGCCCTGCACCTGCGGGCCATGAACATGCTCTTCGAGGGTCTGAAGGAGAAGGGCGCCCTGATGATCGTGCCGTCGTCGGCGGTGGAGACCATGAACTTGGGCGGCCTGACGGGGCTGGCGGCCTTGGCCAAGCCTGGCCCGGCCGCGCCGCCAACCGACGGCCGGTAAGCCGCGCCGCTGTCCACTGTTGCCGCCGCGGCCCCGCGAGGCCGCGGCGGCGTTTTTCGGCCAGCCGCGCCCGTTGGGCCGGCTGTGCGTATATAAGTGAGTGCCCTATGCCTGTCTCGCTGGATTGGAAACGGATCGCCCTCTTCCTCGGCCTGGCCTTTGGCCTGGCCTGGCTCACCGCCCTGGTGCTGGCGCTGAACGGCCAACTGGCGGACAGCCCGGTCCTGGTGCCGGGCACCACCATGACGCTGGCGCTGGTGCTGCTGGCCGGCCCCTACATGTGGGCGCCGACGCTGGCGCACCTGCTCACCCGGCTGATCACCCGCGAAGGCTGGCGCGAGGTCGGCTTACGCCCGCTGACGCGCGGCTGGCCCTACTGGCTGGCGGCCTGGGTCCTGCCGGCGGTGCTCACCATCCTCGGCTTGGTGGTCTACTTCCTGGTTGCCCCAGGCCGTTACGATCCTGAGCTGGGGGTCCTGCGCGACCTGCTGGCCAAGGCCGGCCAGCCGGGGGTCAACCCCTGGTTTGTGGCCGCGGTGCAGACGCTGCAAGGCGTTCTGATCGCACCCCTGATCAACGGCCTGTTCACGTTCGGGGAGGAGTTCGGCTGGCGCGCCTACCTGCAGCCCAAGCTGCTGGCGCTGGGGCCGCGGCGGGCCATGCTGGTGATGGGCGTCATCTGGGGCGTCTGGCACTGGCCCGTGATCGCCATGGGCCACAACTATGGTTTGAGCTATGCCGGCTACCCGTGGCTGGGGATGCTGGCCATGGTCTGGTTCACGCTGGTGACCGGCGTCTTCCTGGGCTGGGTGACGGTGCGCAGCGGCAGCGTCTGGGCCGCCGTCATCGGCCATGCCGCCTTGAACGGCATTGCGGGTCTGGGGGCGCTATTCGTGCGCGGCGAACTGGAGCCGCTGCTGGGGCCGCTGCCCACCGGCCTGATCGGGAGCGCCGGCTGGGCGGTCCTGGCGCTGGCGCTGCTGGTCTGGCCGGGCGCCTGGCGGCCGGCCGGGGCCGCCGCGCCAAGCCTGGTCCCAACGCCGCCGGCCCCGGCCCCGGTAACTGGCCGGGCGCCCCAGCCCGCGCCAGCCGAGCGCCTGGAGCGCCTGGATGATTCACGTTACACTGAATGAGTGGAGGCATCATGATTGAAGCGGACGGCCTGACCAAGGTTTTTCCGGGCGAGGCCAAGGGAACCACGGTCACGGCTGTGGATAACCTGGCATTATCTGTGGAGGAAGGTGAGGTGTTTGGCTTCCTGGGGCCGAATGGCGCCGGGAAGACCACCACCGTGCGGATGCTGTGCGCCCTGATCGGCCCGACGGCCGGCCGGGCCGCCATCAACGGCTACACGGTCGGCCAGAACGACCAGGCCATCCGCGCCAGCGTGGGCATCCTGACCGAGAGCCCAGGCATGTACGACCGGCTGAGCGCCGAGCGCAACCTGCTGATCTTCGCCCGGCTGTACGGCGTGCCCGATCCGGCCGGCCAGGCCCGCAAGTACCTGCAGCTCTTCGGGCTGTGGGAGCGGCGCGGCGACCCGGCCGGCAGCTTCTCCAAGGGCATGCGCCAGAAGCTGGCCATCGCCCGGGCCATGCTGCACGAGCCGCGCGTGCTCTTCCTGGACGAGCCGACCAGCGGGCTGGACCCGGAGGCCGCCCGCCTGGTGCGGGACGCCATCGAACAGCTTAAGGGGGAAGGCCGCACCATCTTCCTGTGCACCCACAACCTGGACGAAGCCGACCGGCTGTGCGACCGGATCGCTATCTTCAAGACCCGGCTGGTGACCGTGGACACGCCGGCGGCCCTGCGCCGGCGGCTGTTCGGCCGGCAGGTGGTCTTTCACCTGGGCCGCGTGGACGGCGCGCTGGCCGAGACGGTGCGGGCGCTGCCCTTCGTGCAGGAGGTCAAGGCCCTGGACACCAAACTGGTGGTGCGCCTGGACGAGCCGGACACCCAGAACCCGGCCATCGTCCGGGCGCTGGTGGCCGCCGGCGCCGACGTGCAGTTCGTGGGCGAACTGCGCCGCTCGCTGGAAGATGTCTACCTGCAGTTGATCCAGACCGCGCCTTGAGCGGCCTGCCACATCGGCCACGTTTCACGCGAAACATCAACATAAGACGCCATGAACACCACGCGTATCCGCACCATCGTCGAAAAAGAGTGGGCCGAGGTTTTCAAGAACCGGCTCGTGATCGTCACTGTGGCGGCCCTGCCCCTGCTCTTCGCCTTCCTGCCCCTGGTGGTCTTGGGCACCACGGCCGGCACCATGAGCAGCGCCGGCGACGTCACCGACCTGCCGCCCTCGTTCCTCAAGGCCTGCGGCGCCCTGCCGCCCTTCGAGTGCATGCAGGTCTACATCCTCAACCAGTTCCTGGTGCTGTACATGATGATGCCCCTGATCATCCCGACCTCCATCGCCGCCTACAGCATCGTGGGCGAGAAGACCACCCGCAGCCTGGAGCCGCTGTTGGCCACCCCCATCACCACAGAAGAGCTGCTGATCGCCAAAGGCCTGGCGGCGGCCCTGCCGGCCATCGCCGCCACCTGGGGCTCGTTCCTGCTCTTCGCCCTGCTGGCGCCCCTGGTCGGCGCCACGGCCGGCGTCTCGGCCGCCATCTTCAGCCCCACCTGGCTGACGGCCGTCTTCCTGATCGGGCCGCTGATGGCCGTGCTCTCGGTCAACTTCGCCGTGATGGTCTCCTCGCGCGTCACCGATCCGCGCGCCGCCGAGCAGATCGCCGGGGTACTGGTCGTGCCCCTGATGGCCCTGATCTTCGGCCAGATCGCCGGCCTGTTCGTCATCAACTTCACCCTGATGCTCAGCGTGGCCGTCGTCCTGGCGGTCATCGACGCGGGCGCCATCTACCTGGGCGCCCAGGTCTTCCAGCGCGAAGCCATCCTCACCAAATGGAAGTAGCCCCATGCTCAACGCCTCCCTCCCAACCCTCCGCCACCGCCCGTTTGGCCTGTGGCCGCTCGTCCTGATCGCCGCCAGCCTGCTGCTCGGAGCACTCCCCGCCGGCGCCCAGACGCCAGCGCCCGAACTGGTGCTGTACGTGCGGCGCAACATGGGCTATGGCGGCGGCAGCCAGATCCAGGGATCGTTTCGCATGGAGGTCGAAGGGCCGGCCAACTTGACGGCCGTGACCTTCAAGATCGATACCACGGTGGTGGACACTCTCACGGCCGCCCCCTTCCGCGTGGATTTCCAGACCGACGACTACGGGCTGGGCTGGCACGCTATGACCGCCGAGGCCCAGACCGCGGACGGCCGCACCCTGGTCTCAGCCCCGCGGCGCTTCGAGTTCGTGGACGCCTCCGTCGGCAACTCGGCCGCGCTGCGCATCGTCGGCCCGTTGTTCGGGATCATCCTGGGGGTGATGGCCGTCGTCTTCGTGCTGTCCATGCTGCCCACCTGGACCGGCCGGCGCAAGCCCGTGCCGCTGGGCGCGCCGCGCGACTACGGGGTCTTGGGCGGGACGATCTGCCCGAAGTGCGGCCGGCCCTTCCCCCTGCACCTGTGGAGCATCAACATCAGCTTCGCGGGCAAATACGACCGGTGCGACCACTGCGGCAAGTGGAACCTGGTGCGGCGGGCCAGTCCGGAAGCCCTGCGCGCGGCCGAGGCCGCCGAACTGCGCCAAGCCCGGCCGGCCGCGGCTGCCCCGCCCGCCGCCCCGCCCCTAGAAAAGGAAATCGACGACTCGCGCTACGTCGAATAGCCCCGGCCCCCCTCCGCCACGCGCCGCTCACCCAGTCAGCGGCGCGTTTGCTTTACCCGGAGCGGGATGCTATGATCGCGCCACTCAACCGCCAATCCGAGGTGCGCGATGGCCGAAAAATTCCTAGCCAAAAGCAAGGCCCAAGATGCGGCCCGTCAGAACGGCCAAGCGCCGGCCGCCGAGCCCCAGCCGCTGGCTGGCCGCTTCTGGCGCTTCGCCGTGATCTTCTCCTTCGTGGTCAACCTCATCCTGCTGGTGGTGGTCGTCGCGCTGGTGGCCATGCTCTTCCAGATCACCAACGGCCTCGCCAGCCCGATTGTGGGCGGACTGCACGACAGTTTCTTGGAGATGCAGAGCGCCAGCATCGTCACCACCATCCCGGTCAATGAGACCATCGTCGTCAACGACACCATCCCGGTCGTCTTCGATCTGCCGCTCAACCAGAACACCACCGTCGTCACCACCGAGCCGCTGACCATCAACGGGGCCACCGTCAACATCCAGAGCGGCGGCCTGACCCTGAACGCCAACGCCGACATCGTCCTGCCGGCCGGCACCTCGCTGCCGGTCCAGCTTAATCTGGTGGTCCCGGTCAGCCAGACCGTGCCGGTCTCCCTGAAAGTGCCGGTCCAGATCACGGTGCCGGTCAATATCCCGCTGGCCCAGACTGAGTTGAACGCCCCCTTCTCCCAGCTCGCCAGCATCGTGGCCCCGTACGACACCATGCTGAAGAGCCTGCCCACCTCCTGGAGCGAGGCCCTGCTGGGCAAGTGATGAGCGACCGGCCGCCTGTTTGCGATTACGAGGGCTCGCAGTATCAGGCTGAATTCTGGGACACCGGGGAGCGCGCTTACGAGGACCAGAGCGAGGCCCACGCCCTGCGGGCCCTGCTGCCGGCCGCCGGGCGCCTGCTGCTGGAGGTAGGCGCCGGGGCGGGGCGCAACACCCCGCGCTACGCCGGCTTCGAGCGCGTCGTCCTGCTGGATTACTCACGCACCCAACTGCAGCAGGCCCAGGCCCGGCTCGGGCGCGACCCGCGCTACCTCTACGTCGCCGCCGACGTCTACCGCCTGCCCTTTGCCCCCGGCCTCTTCGACGCGGCCACCATGATCCGCGTCATCCATCACCTGGCCGAAGCGCCCGCCGCCCTGCGTGAACTGCGCGCGGTCCTCCAGCCCGGGGCGGCCTTCATCCTTGAATTCGCCAACAAGCAGAATCTCAAGGCCATCCTGCGCTGGGCGCTCGGCCGCCAGCGCTGGAGCCCGTTTGACCGGCAGCCGGTGGAGTTC
>JAEURL010000162.1 GCA_016789165.1 Anaerolineales bacterium
CGCACCGGTGTGCCCACGGACCCGCGCAGCAGGGCCGTCACCGTGTCCAGGGGCGTGCCGGCCGGGACCGGCTGATCGTCCACGGCGGTCAGGACGTCGCCAGCCAGCACCCCGGCCGCCTCGGCCGGCGAATCGAGGAAGGGCCTGAGCACCACCGCGCCGGCCGCGTCCAGGCTGAGCTCCACCCCGATGCCGCCGTACTCGCCTTGCAAAGCGTTGGCCTCCAATTCGGCGGCCTGCGGCTCGATGAAGACCGTGTACGGGTCTCCCAGCGCGCTCACGTAGCCGCGCACCATGCCGTACTCCAGCTGTTGGGCGGCCGGCAGCTCCCCGTCAAAGTGCTGGGCGACCAGGGCGCGGGCCTCGTCCAGGAGCGGGAAGCCGGCCGGGGCCGGCAGGCCGGGCAGCGGCCAGCGCAGGGCCGGAACGGCCTCCGACCAGGCGCGCGCGTAATAGCCGGCCAGGAAGACCCCGCCGAGGCAGGCCGTGAAGAAGAGCGTCAGCCCGAAGAACTCCAGTTGTTTGCGCATCCCATTTACCTAGGCTTATTCACCGGCGTTGAAGGCCTGCAGCAGCGGCAGCAGGTTGTCGAGTTTGGGCACTAGCACCTGCGCGCCGTCGGCCAGGGTGCGGGCCTCCACCATGGCGGCATCGACCACACGCGCCTGAATATTGGCCCGCTCGATCTGCGGGCCCAGGCAGCCGAGCAAGGCGATGTCCTCGAAGGTCAGATCGGTGCGGACCGAGCTGTACAGGATCTGGACCAGGGCCGGCAAGTGCGGCCGGGTCTCCGGCCGCAGCAGCCGGTCGCGGATGGCAAACAGCACCTGCTGCTGGCGGCGCATGCGCTGGAAGTCGCTGCTGTCGTGGCGGATGCGGGCGTAGATCAGGGCCGTGCCGCCGTCCATCTGCACGCGGCCGGCCGGGAAGTCGATGGCGATGGTGTCGTTGGGGACGCTGCGGCGCGGATAGCTGGGGTCGTGGATCGGCTCGGGGATGTCGATCTCGATGCCGCCGATGGCGTCGATGGCCTGCTCGAAGGCCAGGAAGCTGACGATGGCGTAGCGGTCGATGCGCAGGCCAAAGGCGGCCTCGAGCGTGGCCTTGAGTTCGGCCGGCCCGCCGCCGGCGACGCCATAGTATTCGCCATAGTGGTAAGCCGAGTTGAGGCGCGCCTCGGTCACGGGCAGGCTGTTCGGCAGGCTCACCCACAGGTCGCGCGGCAGGGACAGGATCTGGGCGTTCTTGCCGGCGAAATTCACGCCGACCAGCAGGACGGTGTCGGTGCGGGCCGGCCGGGCATAGTCGTTGCTGAACCCGTCCAGGCCGGCCACGACAATGTTCATGCGGCCGGGGCCGTCACATGAGTCTGGGAAGGGCGCGGCGGCCGGCAGGACCGGGGTCGGGGCAAAATCCAAGGTGAGCGGGGCGGCGTAAAACCAGGTGGCCGTCGGCTCGGGCGCCAGCGGGGCGGGCGGTGTGGCGGTGGCCGGCTGGCCCGCAACCGCTTGGGGCGGGGCGGTGGGTGTGGCCGGCGGGGTGAACGTGGGCGGCAGGGTCGCCAGGACCGGCCCTGTCGGGGGCGGCGTGCCCGTGGCCAGCGGTGCGGCCGGCTGGCGAAACACACCCAGGCCGGCCGCCGCAGCCAGGCTGCCCAGAAAAACGGCGGCCAGAATCATCCATTCCAGCCGGCCAAAACGCATTTCTTTGAAGAAATCCATTACAACCTACTCGAGTCAGAACCGCTATTTTAGCCCGTTTCATCAGGCGTGCCGGCGGCTGATTGCGCAAACCAACACCATCTGCGGTGCGTTATG
>JAEURL010000247.1 GCA_016789165.1 Anaerolineales bacterium
ACGGCGATGTTGTTGGGGTCAAAGCCGTCTTCGCCCGGATGCTTGCCGTTTACGTCGGGCGTGAGCTTGAGCGCGTATTCGCGGAACTGGGTGTAGGTCTCCGGCGGTTTGGCGGGATCCAGGCCGGCCTGCTCGAACAAATCGGTGCGCCAGTACAGCAGGTTGGTGCCGCCCACCCGCGGGTAGCCGAGCAGCTTATCGCCCAGGCTGTACTGGGCCAGGTCGCCGGGGAAGATATCGGCGCTGTCAATGGGCTTGGGCAGTTCCAGCAGGAAGCCGCTGGCGCCGAAGTCCTTGGCGCCGCCGGCGCCGGACTCGGTCATGTCATATTTGCCGGAGTTGGCCACCATCTCCAGGCGGACCTTGTCAGACAGCTCGTTCTCCGGCAGGATCACATAGTTCACCGTGGCGCCGCTGAGTTCCTGGAACTTGGCCTGCAGGTCCTCCATCACCTTGCGATAGGCGTCGTTGGAGAACAGGCCGGAGGCCACGGCCACATTGATCTCCTGGCCGTCGAAGCGGCCGGGGATATACCAGGCCGCGACCTCGGGCGATACGGGCACTTCGAAGGTATAGGCCGGCGCCGCCGTGGGGACGGCGGTGGGGGCGGGCGCCGCTGTGGCCGGCGGCGACGTGGGGGCCGGCGTGGCGGCCGGGGCGCAGCTGGTGATGAGCAGGGCCAGGGCAGTCAGCGCCGCCGGCCAGGCAGGCAGTCTTCGCATGGCATCTCCTCCGGATAGTCTGAGACGGGATCAGGGCGTCTGTGGGCGGGGGATTGGGCTAGGTTGTGGATTTCGCAATCACCTCCCGCCGCGCGCCTCTAGCGCGCCCCAGCTGCTTCCGGATTGAGGCTGGTCGACTCCCGCACGATGAGCTCGGTCGGAAACTCGTAATGCAGCGCCGGCAGCGTCTTGCCTTCCAGCAGATCGATGAGCAGGTGCGAGGCCTGCCGCGCGATCTGCTGGATCGGCTGGCGGACCGTGGTGAGCGGCGGCCAGACCTGTTCCGCCAGCGGCACGTCGTCGAAGCCGGCGACGGAGAGCTCGGCCGGAACCGTAATCCCCAGGCGGTGAGCGGCTGAGAGCACGCCGGCCGCCATGTCATCATTGCTGGCGAAGATCGCTGTGGGCCGCGGGCGGCGCTGCAGCAACTGCGCGCCGCCGGCCGTGCCGGACTTGAATTGCCAATCGCCCGGCAGCACCAGCCGCGGATCAAAACTCAAGCCGTTGGCCTGCAGCGCGGCCCGGTAGCCGGCCAGGCGGTCATGGCTGGCGATGTGGTCGGTATCGCCCATGATGAAACCGATGCGCCGGTGGCCCAGAGCGATGAGCTTGTCCGTGATCTCGCGCGCGCCCAGAAAGTCGCTGGCGGTCACATGCGGGTACGGCAGCTCCCGGTTGTGCGGCGTCAAACGCACAAACGGGATCGTCCGCTGGTGCAAGGCGTCCAGCAGCTCGGGGGCGTTGTCGCAGGGCGGGGTGAAGAGATAGCCATCCACCCGCTGCTCGGCGACCATTTGCAGCAGCTCCTCGCGGTCCCGCTCGGTGCGCACGTCCACCAAACGGGTCAGGATGCTGTAGCCCCGGTCCCGGGCGATGCTCAAGCTGCCTTCCAGGACATCGTGCAGGTAAGCCCAGGTGGCGTTCTGAAACAGCAGCCCGATGACCTGCGACCGGCCGCGCGCCAACCGTTGCGCGGCCACGTTCGGGACGTAATTCAGGGACTTCATGATGGCCAGGACCCGGTTACGGGTCGCCTCGCCGACCATGGGTTCCCGGTTGATGACGCGGGAGACTGTTTTGACTGAGACGCCGGCCTGTCGGGCGATTTCGCGGATGGTGGTCATGCCTGTCTGGAGCTCCTAACGCGACGTAAGGACATCTCGACGCGCATGACACCGGTGTCATAATGACATGATTGTTCGGCATGTCAACTCAGAATTGATTTTCTGGCTGGCTGCCGTGCCTCCCGGCCCTTGCCAGGAGGCCAACTACGGCCGGGCCGATTATAGGGTCTCATGCGGCGGGATCAAGCTGCTAGGCCGTGGCGAGTTCAACCCGAGTGCTCCGGCGTGGGACGGAAATACCGGGCGGTTGCCAGGCGCGCCGGCCGGCCCTATCATCGGTCTGGCTGCCCTCTGGCAAACGGAGAGACCGAAAGTGAATGTTCCGGCCGATAACGCCTTCACGCTCCACCGTGATCAGCAGACGGGGGTCTTCTTTCCCTTCGGCATTCACTTTTGGTCTCAGAACGGGCGGGCGCACCTGCATCTCTTTCCGCAGACTGTCATCGCCGTGGCCGATATCCTCGAGCGCCACGCGGCGGCCGATATCACCCCGCCGCCGGCGGATCTGCTCGCCGCCCTCTGGGCCGGCACCGAAGGGCTCACCCTCCTCAGCCCGGCCACTCGGCTCACCGAAGACGGGCTGCGGATCGGGGTGGCGCGCCGGATCTATGATTTCCGCTATCCGCTGGGGTACGAGCCCGAACTGTGGCTCCAGTATGACCTGAGGGCCGGCCAGTGGGGCTTGGAGGCCCCGGCCGCCGGCGCCGCTTAGGACACGCATGCCGCCGAACAAACTGCACGCGGACGAGGTCTTCGCCGACGAGGCGCTGGTGCGCCGGCTGCTGGCGGCCCAATTCCCGCACTGGGCGGACTTGCCCCTTCGGCCGGTGGCCTCGGCCGGCACCGACCACGCCCTCTATCGGCTCGGCGCGGAGCTGGTGGTGCGGCTGCCGCGCATCCATTGGGCCATCGGCCAAGCCGAGAAAGAGCGCCAGTGGCTGCCCCGCCTGGCGCCGCATCTTCCGCTGGCGCTGCCGGCCGGCCTGGCGCACGGCCGGCCCGGCGCGGGCTATCCCTGGACCTGGTCAGTCTACCGCTGGCTGGCCGGCGTGGACGCGGCCAGCGCGCCGCCCGCCGATCTGAGTCAGGCGGCGCGGGATCTGGCGGCCTTCCTCCGCGCCCTGCAGGGGATCGATCCGGCCGGCGGCCCGCCTGCAGTCGACCACGGCCTGCGCGGCGCCCCGCTGGCGCGGCGCGACGCCGCCACCCGCCAGGCGATCGCGGCCCTGGCCGGGTTGATCGATACTGAGACGGCCCTGGCGGCCTGGGAGGCCGCCCTGCGCGCGCCGGATTGGGACCGGCCGCCGGTCTGGTTCCACGGCGACCTGTTGCCCGGCAACCTGCTGGTCGAGCGCGGCCGGTTAAGCGCCGTCATCGACTTTGGCGGGCTGGGGGTGGGCGACCCCGCCTGTGACTTGATGAGCGCCTGGAGCCTGTTCACGGGCGCCAGCCGGGCCGTGTTCCGGGCGGCGCTGGAGGTGGACGACGCCACCTGGGCGCGCGGCCGGGGCCAGGCCCTGTCGCAGGCCGTGATCTTTATCCCGTACTATCGGCACACCAACCCGGCCGGCGTCCAGCTGGCCCGTCGGGCGGTGGCGGCCGTCCTGGCCGACTTTCAGGAAAACCGATAGGTGCCGCGCGGGTTGCTTCGGGAGGGGCGGGTCGCCGGTGCGGCGTGGGGCCAGGCGATCACGCCGGCTAGTGCTGGAGGCGTCAGATGCGATTTGTGGCTTTTCTCCGCAACGTGAACCTGGGCCAGCCCAAGAGCCCCAGCCGGGCGCAGCTGGAGAACGCGTTCCAGCAGGCCGGCACGGACCACGCGGCCTCGTTCCTCAGCAACGGCACCCTGGTCTACACGGCCCCCGGCCGCCGGGCGGCGGAACAGATGGCCAAACAGGCGCGGGAGACGCTGCGGGCGCAGTGCGGGATGTCGGAGCCCATCTTCGTGCACGGCTTGGCGGACTTGGCAGACCTGGCCACCGGCGACCCCTTCGCGGCCTTCCGCCGGACAGACTACACCGAACGGGCGATCTCGTTCTTTGAACGCCGGGCCGGCGCCAAGCTCCGGGCGCCGCTCGAATCGGAGCGCGGCGATTGCCTGGTCTTTCGGATCGAGGCCGGCTTGGCGTTGAGCTTGATGCGCACGATCGGCGGCAAGACCGGCTATCCGACGCCCGTGTTGGAGAAGGCGCTGGGCGCGCCGGTCACCACCCGCAGCTGGCGGACGATCGAGCGCCTGCTGGACCGGCACGGGTAGGCGGCTTGGCCGGCGAACCGACCCACCCTTGGCCAATAAGGAGAACGACCTTGACCACTAATCTCCTGGCACCGGAGCTGGCCGGCCTGGATCTGGCGGCCTTCATGCGCGAGGCCCTGACGGAGGCCGAGCAGGCGGCCCTGGCGGGGCGCTTCCGCCCGGATCTGCTCAACTACGTGCTCAAGGGGTGAGCGGCCGGCTGGCCCGGCTCCGCCTCCGGCGCCAG
>JAEURL010000350.1 GCA_016789165.1 Anaerolineales bacterium
CCAAGTAGCTCCCATCCCAGCCGAGCGCGATGCGCTGGCCGATCTGGATGACCGGCCAGACCGCGCAGGCCAGCAAGCCGGCCACGATCAGGTGGTTGGCGATGCGCCAGACGCTTTCCGTCAGGCGGGAGCGCTGCAGGAGGGTTTCAGTTGCCAACTCAGCCTCGCCAGCGGTCCAGGTCCCGCTCATTCCAAACGTGATGAACCACCACGCCCAGGCGCGCCAGCCGGCCGCGCACCTCGGCCGGGCCGGGCGCCGGCCCCACGATCATGGCCACCATGTTCAGGCCGGCCTGGCGCGTGCGCAGGAGCGCCTCGGCCAGCGGCTCGTCCAGGCCGCCCGTGATCACCACCAGGGTGGCGCCCCACGGCAGGCCGGCCGCCTGCCGGCGCAGAAGCTCAGCCAATGGCGGGGCCGCCTCGGTGGCCTCCACACGCGCCAGCACTTCGAGCAGACGCATGAGGTGGGCGCGGCCCTTGCGCGGAGCCTGGGCCGGCGCCCCCCCGCCCAGGTGGGTGTCCTGGCCATTGACGGCCAGCCCCACCGGCCCGCCGCGGCTGGTGGACCATTCCGCCAGCGAGGCGGCCAGCACAATCGCCAGCTCGGTGGCATCGTAGCGGGTGCGCAGGTCGTAATCGGCGACGCGCAGGTTGAGGACCAGCATCGTGGTCAGGGCGATGGAGGGCTCGAAGACCTTCACCTGCAGACGGCCGACCGCGGCCGAGGTTTTCCAATCGACCCGGCGCAGCGAGTCGCCGGCGGCGTAATCGCGCTTGCCGGCCGGCCGGGTCGGGTCCTCGTAGATCGGCCGGCTGTGCCGCAGCGCGCCCAGCGGCGCGTGGGCGGGCAAGCCCAGGCGGGTGAGCGGCACCAGGCGCGGATAGACGATCAGGCCGTCCTCCCCGCCCTGGCGCTGCAGGTCCGGCTCCAGGCCCAGCAAATCGCCCGAGGTGAGGAACAGCGGGCCGACCCGGTAGTAGCCGCGTTTGTAGGTCTGCAAGTCGTAGTGCAATTCGGTCTCGCCCAGCGGGCCGAGGCTGATCACATCCAGCAAGGACTGCGGCCGGGAGAGCAGCTCGGTGGGGGCGCTGTCCAGCAGGCGCAGCCAGACCACGGGCAGCCAGCCGCGATTGCGCAGCTTCAGGCGGATGGTGACGGTCTCGCCGGGGAAAGCGTGGCTGGTGAAGCGGCGCTCGTAAGTGACGGCCGCCAGGGCGCGCCGGCTCCACCAGCGGCTGAGGATGAAGATGCCGGCCAGCAGGTAGAAGAGCAGGATCACGGCGTCGTCGCGGAAGACCGCCGCCAGAGCCAGCAGAATCAGGAAGAGCCAGACGTATTCGCGCATTCACGTTGCCGCAAAAAGTGTCCGCCGCCGCTGTGGCGCCAGCGGCCTGCCCGGGACGGAACGGCCGGGCGCTCAGGCCTCGAGCTTGAGCGGTGTGGTTTCCAGCAGATCACTGACCACGCTGCGGGCAGTGCGGCCGCGCAGCTCGGCCTCCGGGCGCAGGATCAGGCGGTGCGGCAGGGCGACGGGCGCCAGGAGTTTGACGTCATCCGGCAGCACATAGTCGCGCCCACGGACGGCGGCCAAGGCCTGGGCGGTCTTGTAGAGCGCCAGGCTGGCGCGCGGGCTGGCGCCCAGCGCCAGGTCCGGATGGCCGCGCGTGGCCGCCACCAGCCGCACCAGGTAATCCTGCACGCTGTCGTCCACGTGCACGTCCCAGACCTGGGGCTGCAGCGCGGCCAGCTCGGCGGCGTCGGCCACCGCCGCCAGGCGGGTGATGGGATGCTCACGGCGCAGGTTGGCCAGGAGCTGCTTCTCGTCGGCCGGCCCCAAGTAGCCCAGCGACAGGCGCAGCAGGAACCGATCCAACTGGGCCTCCGGCAGCGGGAAGGTGCCCTCGTACTCCACCGGGTTCTGGGTCGCCAGCACCAGGAAGGGCCGCGGCAGCGGCCGGGTGACGCCGTCCACGGTCACCTGCTGCTCCTGCATGGCCTCCAGCAGGGCGCTCTGGGTGCGCGGCGTGGCGCGGTTGATCTCGTCGGCCAGCAGGACGTTGACGAAGACCGGGCCGGCCCGGAACTCGAACTGCCCGGTCTGCTGATTGAAGACCGAGACGCCGGTGACGTCGTTGGGCAGCAGATCCGGCGTGCACTGCAGGCGCTTGAACTGCGCGCCCAGGCTGACGGCCACGGCCCGCGCCAGCATGGTCTTGCCCACGCCGGGCACGTCCTCCAGCAGGACGTGGCCCTCGCACAGCAGGGCCACCACCAGCAAATCGATCGTCGCGCGCTGGCCGACGATCACGCGCTCCACATTGTCGGCCAGGCGGCGGGCAAACCCCTGCACTTCAACAGACATGGCAAGCCTCTAGGAGACGACGGGCGGGAACAGAGCGGCCAGGCCGCGCGGCAGATCATCGCGCCAGGCCGTGAAATTGTGGCCGCCGTTGTATTCATGGAAGTCCAGGCCGGCCACCTTCGGCTGCAGCAGCGCCTGGAGGCGGCGGTTGGCGTCCCGCAGCCACTCGTAACGGCCCACGTCCAGCCAGGCCCGCAGCGGCCAGTGCGGCTCGTAGCGGATCAGGTCCCAGACCACAAAGGGGTGCCCTTCGACGACGAAGGCCCCGGACTGGCTGAGGACGCGGCCGAAGACGCCGGGCGCGCGCAGCCCGCAGTATAGGGCCATCAGGCCGCCCAGCGACGCGCCCAGCACGCCGTAGGCGCCGGGGTGCTCAGCCGGGTCGAGCAGGTTGAGGCGCGCCTGGGCCAGCGGCAGAAGGCCGTACAGCAGGAAGGCCAGCGTCGCCTCGTTGCACGCGTACTCCAGCATGCGCGCGGCCGGCCCGCCGTTCTCCACCAGCGCCAGCGCCACCGGGCGCATGCGCCGCTGGGCGATCAGGTTGTCCAGCAGCACGGGCAGCCGCGCGCGGCGCAGATAATCCTGCCCGTCGAAGACCACCAGCAGCGGAGCGGGGTCGGCGGTGGGCGGCTGGTAGAAGTGGACGGTCCGCCGGCCGCGCACCTGCAGCCAGCCGGCCGGCAGGACCTCGCGGCTGAGCGCGCCGGCCGGGACACGGCGGTCACGCCGGGCCAGGGGCGTGGGGGCGGCGTCCGGCATGTAGAAGAAATGATTGGCCTCCCCCAGGCCATTGGCCGTGACGCGCGGATTGAAGGGGTCTGGGGCGCGCCGGCCGTCCACCAGCCACGCATACTCGATGTAGGCGTCGGTCGGCAGGTCCAGGACGCTCGTCCACAGGCCGGACCCGGCCGGCTGGGCCTCCAACGGGGCCTGCCCCTCCCGCCCCCAGTGCATGAAGTCGCCCACCAGCTGCGGCGCGCGCCGGCCGCGCCACAGGAAGGTGACCCGGCCGCCGTCGATAAAGGGCGTGCCCTCCGCCCGCGCGCGGCGCAGCCAATCGGTTTTCGATTTGGGCGGCGCAGGGTGCCGCATGCCGTCGTCCTCCATCGGGCCGGCTCAGGCCGCTGCCTTCAGGATACACCCGCTCAGCGCTGGCGCCTCCACGGTCAGCCCGCCGGCCGCCGCCGGATAGGCCCGGCCGCCGTTGAAGACGTCGGTCCAGGCGCCGGCCAGCGGCAGGCTCACGGCCTGCGCGGCGGGCCGGGTGTTGATCACCACGGCCACCCGCTCGCCGCCCAGCGTCCGCTGGAAGGCCAGCACGCCGGCCGCGTCGTCGGTGAGCAGGGTCTGGTAATCGCCCAGCTGCAGGGCCGGCAGGCTGTGGCGCAGGGCAATCAGGCGGCGGTGGTAGGCGAACAGATCCTGGTCGAAGGCGACCGGGTCCGGCGCCGGGTAGCGCGCGCCGTCCGGGCCGGCTGACTCCGGCGCGTACGTCAGGTCCGGCCAGACCATGGGCTTGCGGCAGCACGGGTCGTTGGCCCCCCACAGGCCGGCCTCGTCGCCGTAGTAAACCACCGGCGCGCCGACGTAGGTCATCTGGAACAGGACCATCAGCCGGTGCAGGGCCTGCTCCTCCGGGCCGGGCCGGCGCGTGAAGTAGGTCGGGGTTGTGCTCGGCGAGGCCTTGCCCTGATAGTCCCGGAACCAGGTGGTGAAGTAGCCCGTGGCCCGATTGGCCAGGAAGGACGTGATGCGGGTGGTGTCATGGCTGTCCAGCAGGTTGTACTGGCCGTGGGCCACGCCGACCGGGTGGGCCTCGCGCAGCTCGCGCAGGCGCCGGTCAAACTCGCTGGCCGTGGTGCGGCGCAGAGCGCCGGCGAAGAACTCAGCGCAGGCGAAGAACCAGCGATAGTTCATCACCCCGTCGAACTCGTCGCCGCGCAGGTAGGGCTCGTCCTCGTCTTCGAGCACGATCTCGGCGAAGAGGTAGGCCTCCGGGTTGAGGGCCTTCACCAGCCGGCGCCAATCCCGCCAGAAGCCGTGCTGGATGCAGAAGGCCACGTCTAACCGCCAGCCGTCGATACCGTAGGCCCCGTCTGGCAGCCCGGCCGGCAGGCCGCCCGGCTGCGCGGCCGGGTCCATCCAGCGGCGCGTGCAGGCGAAGATGTATTCGCGGGGGCCGGCCACATGGCCGTGGGCGTCTTGATTAAGCTCGGGCAGCTCGGGCACCCCGAACCAGCCGGCGTAGGTGAA
>JAEURL010000383.1 GCA_016789165.1 Anaerolineales bacterium
TTATAGTGTCCGTGTGACCGATCACATGACCGGTCACATTCCCCGAAACAACAATTATGACTAGCCGACCGACCATCCGGGATGTGGCCCATGAGTCTGGCGTTTCCCGCCAGACCGTCTCTCGCGTCATCAACGGCGACCCGCGCGTGGCGCCGGCCACCCGCGAGCACGTCGAGGCCGCCATCGCGCGCCTTGGTTTCCGGCCCAACCTGATCGCTCAATCCATGGCGCGCGGCCGGACCCATACCCTGGCCTGCCTGGCCCCCACCCTGACGGTTTTCACCTTCGCCAGCATTATCGAAGGCGCCGCGGCCGAGGCCCGCCAGCACGGCTACTTCCTGCTGTCTTCGTCCGCGCCGGACGCGCCCGCCTTTGCGGCGCTGGTCGAGCAGCTCGTCCTGCAGCGCCGGGTGGATGGCGTGCTGGTCATCAACCCCTACATCGACGAGCGCTACCAGCACCTGTCCGCGGAGGCCCCGATCGTCCTGGTGGGGGCGCGCTCGCGCGATGCGCGGCTGGGCTCGGTCTCGCTGGATGAGCAGGCCGCGGCCCGGATTGCCGTGACCCATCTAGTGAGCCTCGGGCACACGCGTGTCGCCGTGGTCCACGGCCCGCTGGCCGAGGACTGCTCGCAGGACCGCAACGCCGGCTACGCGGCCGCCCTCCAGTCGGCCGGCCTGGCGCTGGATCCCGGCCTGGTCGTCGGCGGCGACTGGTCGGCCACTTCCGGCCACACCGCCATCAGCCGCCTGCTGCAAGCCGGCCGCGAGTTCACGGCGGTCTTCGCCCAGAACGACCGCATGGCCGTTGGCGCGGTGCGGGCCTTGCGCGAAGCCGGCCGGCGCGTCCCGGACGACGTCTCGGTGATGGGCTTTGACGATATCCCGTTGGCCTCCTACTTCGACCCGCCGCTGACGACCATGCGCCAGGACATGCCGCGCATCGGCCGCCAGGCGGCGCGGCTGCTGATCCAGGCTTTGGAGAGCGCGGACACGCCCCCGCAGCACATCAACCTGCCGGCGGAACTGGTCGTCCGCCAATCGACCCGCCCGATGGAAGGGAGGTGACGCCGAACCCATCTGCCGCTGTGCCTGTCATTCCGCTGCTTTGACCGATCGCTTTCTTTTGCCAACAACTGAGGAGTAGCCCTTCATGAAACGCACGACTCTCTGGCGCGTTGTCTGTGCCGTCTTGGTCGCGGGCCTGGTCCTGGCGGCCTGCGCCCCAGCCGCCACCCCCACCGCCGCCCCGCAGCCCACCCAGCCGCCGGCCGCGGCCGTCGAGCTCCGCTGGCGCACCCGCCCGGATAACCAGGAAGAAGCCAACGTCTACGCCGGCATCAGCGACCAGGTGGCCCAGAAGCTCGGCTTCAAGCTGACCTATGAGCCGGGCGGCACGCAGACCTCCAGCTATCAGGACCAGCTCATCACCGAGATCGAGGGCGGCACCGCCCCGGATGTCTTCTGGATCCCGGGCACCGACGTGGCCCGCTTCGCCACCGGCGGCTACATCCTGAACCTGAAGGACGTGGCCGCGGGCTTTGACCCGGCCGCCTTCTACCCCGGCCCGATGTTCCACCTGACCTACAACCCCGCCAACGGCCAGTCCGGCGCCAACAGCGGCGCCGTCTGGGGCCTGCCGCGCGACGTCTCGACGTTTGCCCTGTACCTGAACCTGGACCTGCTGAACGAAGCCGGCGCCGATGACCCGCGCGAGCTGGCCAAGGCCGGCAACTGGACCTGGGACGCCTTCGCCGAAGTGACCGCCAAGGTCGCGGCGCTGGGCGGCGACAAGTACGGCTACGGCGCTTCCAACTGGTGGGGCCCGTACGGCGTGTGGGTCAACGCGGCCGGCGGCGGCTTCTTCAACGCCGATCGCAGCGGCTGCGCCATGAACAGCGACGCCGCCAAGACCGGCCTGGAGTTCATGCAGAAGATCTACAGCGAGCCGAATTGGGCCGTGGCCTACGGCGAGGACCCCGAGCCGGTCTTCCGCGCCGGCAACCTGGCCATGTTCCAGAACGGCCGCTGGGCCACCCCCGGCGTGCGCACCGTCGCGTTCAACTGGGACGTGGTGGAGCTGCCCAACGGCCCGGCCGGCACCGCCGGCAACTGGCTGTTCTGGGGCGCCTACGTGGTCAATGCCAAGACCCAGCACCCGGCGGAAGCCTGGGCGCTGGTGCAGGCCCTGACCCAGGCCGACATCCAGGGCAAGGTTTCGGCCAGCGGCGCCAACATCCCCAGCCGCGTGACCAAGGACGCCCTGGACGCCTTCCTGACCTTCACGCCGCCGGCCAACAACCAGGCCTTCCTGAACGGCATCGCCGACGCCGCCAAGCCCACCGCCGAGGGCCCGCTGTGGGCCGGCGATTGGCCGAAGGTGGATACGGTGTACGGCAACGCCGTGACGGCCGTGGTGAACGGCGACCGAACGGTGGACGACTTCGTCGCCAAGATCTGCGACGAGGCCGCGCCCGCCTTCTCCAAGTAACGCTCTTGCTGTCCAGGGGCGGGCGGATCATCCGCCCGCCCCTCTTCTTTGGGAGGCCCGCCCATGGCCGTCAGCGCGCGTCCATCGCCCGTTTCGCCGCCCCGTCCCTCGGCCGGCCCGGACTGGCTGACCTGGATCATGGCCTGGCAAGTCTTGCTGGGCCTGGGCCTCGCCGCCAGCGCCGGCCTGCTCGCCCTCGGCCCCTGGCTGGCCGCGCAATCGGCGCTGTTGCGCTACGGCGCCGCGGCGCTGCTGGCCGCCGGCGGGCTGGCCAGCCTGTATGCGGCCTGGGCCCTGCGCCAGCGCCGGCCGGCCGGACGGGTGGGCCCCCTCCGGCTGAACGAGCTGTTGGCGGTGCTGTCCTTCCTGAAGGCCCTGAATTGGCTCGGCGTCGTCCTGGGCCTGGACGCCCGG
>JAEURL010000463.1 GCA_016789165.1 Anaerolineales bacterium
CCTTCGAGCGCCTGATGACCAACGGGCGCGGCTTCATCGCCCTGGCGGCCATGAGCTTTGGCAAGTGGACGCCGCTGGGCGCCTGGGGGGCCGCCCTGCTGTTCGGCTTCGCCAGCGCCCTGCAGACCCAACTGCAGTTCCTGGGCCTGAGCGCCGTCATCCCGCATCAGTTTATCGGCATGCTGCCGTACGTGCTGACCCTGGTGATCCTGGCCGGCTTCATGGGCCGCGCCCGGCCGCCGGCGGCGGTGGGCCAGCCGTATTCCAAGGAGTGAGATCGGCGGGCGGCCAGTCCGCCGCCTCGTCTGAGACGCGCCGGCCAAGCGCGGCCGGCGCGCTACTTTTTATCCACAAGGGAGATTGGCATGTTGAAGGAATTCCGTGAGTTTATCGCCAAAGGCAACGCCCTGGACCTGGCCATCGGCGTGATCATCGGCGGCGCGTTCGGGGCCATCGTCGGTTCAGTGGTGAACGATCTGCTGATGCCCCTGATCAGCCTGGTGACGGGCGGCATCGACTTCACCAACATGTACGTGCCGCTCAAGGGCCAGGCCGCCAACCTGCCGCTGGCCGACGCCAAGGCGGCCGGCGCGGTGCTGGCCTACGGCTCGTTCCTGCAGGCCGTGGTCAATTTTGTGATCATCGCCTTCGTCCTGTTCCTGATCGTGCGCGCCGTCAACCAGACGCGCAAACCCGCCGCGCCGCCGGCGCCGCCCGCCCCGCCGGCGCCGTCCAAGGAAGAGGTCCTGCTGGGCGAGATCCGCGATCTGCTCAAGGACCGCCGGCCGTAACGGTGGCGAGATGCAGGCCCTCTGGCTGGAAGAGCGGCAGCTGACGCTGCGCGAGATCCCCGCCCCGGCGCCGGCGCCCGGCGAGGCCCTGGTGCGCGTGCGCCTGGCCGGCATCTGCAGCACCGACCTGGAGATGACGCGCGGCTACTACCCGTTCGCGGGCGTGCTCGGCCACGAGTTCGTGGGCGTGGTGGCGAGCCCCGGCCCGCTGCACGGCCGGCGGGTGGTGGGCGAGATCAACGTGGCGTGCGGGGAGTGCGTCCAGTGCCGGCAGGGCCGGCCGCGCCATTGCGAGCGGCGCACGGTGCTCGGGCTGGCGGGCCGGCACGGCGTCTTCGCCGAGCAGCTGACGCTGCCGCTGGACAACCTGCACCTGGTGCCGGACGACGTGCCGGACGACGAGGCCGTCTTCACCGAGCCGCTGGCGGCCGCCTTCGAAATCCTGGAGCAGGTGCCCATCCAGCCGGCCGATGCCGTGGTGGTGGTGGGCGACGGCAAGCTCGGCCAGCTGTGCGCCCAGGTGCTGGCGCTCACCGGCTGCCAGCTGACGGTGGTGGGCCGGCAGCCCGCCAAGCTGCAGCTGCTGGCGGACCGCGGCCTGGCCACCTGCCTGGCCGATGCGGTCCCGGACCGGCGGGCCGACGTGGTGGTGGAAGCCACCGGTGGGCCGGGCGGCTTTGAGTTGGCGCGCCGGCTGGTGCGGCCGCGCGGCACCCTGGTGCTCAAAAGCACCTATGTCGGCCGGCTGGCCCTGGACATGAGCCGGCTGGTGGTAGATGAGATCACGCTGGTCGGCTCGCGCTGCGGGCCGTTTCCGGCCGCGCTGCAGGCGCTGGCCCGCCGGCAGGTGGAGGTGCGCCGCCTGATCCAGGCGCGTTATCCCCTAAGCCGGGCGGTGGAGGCCCTGGCGCACGCACAACAGCCGGGAGTGCTCAAGGTGCTCCTGACCATGCCGGCCTAAGGACGGAGGAGATCACTATGTTGCGATCAGGTCTGATTCTCGGAGCCGTAATGCTCGTCATCGGCGGGATTGTGGCCTTCTTGTTCCCGCTGTGCGTGCCCTGCCTGGCCCTGCTGGCCGGCGCCGGCGCCGGCTATCTGGCCGGCGTCTGGGAGCGGCCGGGCGACAACAACCGCGCAATCCAGCGCGGCGCGGGGGCCGGCGCCATCGGCGGCGCCGGCGCGCTGCTCGGCCACCTGGCTGGCGGCATCGCGGCGGCTGTATTCGTCGGGCCGGAGGGCGCGCTGGACTTCGCGCGCCAGCTCGGCCTGGACATGGGGTCCGGCGCCACCCAGCCGGTCATCTACTACGCCTCCGCCACGGCCACGGCCTGCTGCTTCGGTGTGGTGGAGGTGGCGCTGATGGCGGGCCTGGGCGCGCTGGGCGGCCTGCTGTACTGGCAGATGACGGGCAAGAATCAAGCCGGGGGGGCCACCCCGCCGCCGGCCTGGCCGGCGTAGGCCCGCCAGCGACTGTGCGCGTACAGACCCGGCCCGGTGCCGGGTCTGTCGTTTAAGGGCGCGCCTCGTGACCTGGGCGCCGGCGCGGGGTACGCGGCTGGCCCTTCAGGCGGGGCGCGCGGCGCTGTCGGCGGCGACCACCTGGTTCTTGCCGCGCTGTTTGCCCTGGTAGAGGGCGGTGTCGGCCCGCTTGATACAGGCGGCCGGATCACACTCGGCCGCATACTCGGCGACGCCGAAGGTCAGCGTGATGGCCACAGCCTGGGCCCTGATTGGCAGGCGGGTGGCCGCGATCTTCTCCCGGATGCGCTCGGCCACCCCCCAGGCGTTGTCCTGGCGCGTCCCGGGCAGGAACAACAGGAACTCTTCACCGCCCCAGCGGGCGACGTGATCCTGTTCGCGCAGACACGCGCGCAGCAGGCCGGCCACGGCCACCAGGATCAGGTCGCCGGTGTCATGCCCATAGCGGTCGTTGAAGGCCTTGAAGTCGTCGATGTCACACAGCACCACGGAGAAGGGGGTCTGGCTGAATTGATGAGCGTCGACGGCCAGCTTGATCCGGGCCTCCATATCGCGGCGGTTGGCGATCCGGGTCAACGGATCGGTGTGGGCCTGATGATCCAGCAGCCGGTTGAGGTTCTGGAGGGCGTCTTCGGCGCTGGCGGCGGCCAGCCGGTAATAGGCGGCCAGCGCGGCGAAGACGATGAAGAGCGTGATGACGTTGACGGTGCCGGCGACCTGGTTCCGCCATCCGTCCACGTTCACCCACGGAGTGGCGTTGAGGGTCAACCAATAGAGCGCCACGTAGATGGCGCACAGCACGGCGGCCAGGCCGGCCTTGAGCGGGAGGCGCCAGGCGGGCGAGTAGAAGATCAGCGGGGTGAGGCCCACGATGTAGTAGTGGAAGCCGCTGTCCCAGCCCACCCAGGCCACGGCCAGCCCGGCATGCGCGACGACTTCCAGCGTGCCGACGAGCAGCGCCGCGTGCGGCCGGCCGCGCCGGTTGAGCCAGTAACACAGCCCAAAGGTGGCGCAGCTGACCACATTTATAGCGGCCATCGGCCAGACCCCCAACCACAGGAACAACGGAATGAACAGGCTATGGCCCGCCAGACCGACCAGGGCCATATACCGGATAACGACCCTCAGATTATCCTGGTGGGGTGGAGCTCCAGCAGCCCGCGGCAAATCAGGGGCCTGTGTGCCCATACGATCACTATACTACGGTTGCGGCGGCCGTCAGGGTGTTTTCGCCGTCGGTTAGCGGGCGTAGACGGCCAAGGCCTGGGCGGCGAAGTCGGCCAGGCTGCGCCGCAGGGCTTCCGGCCCGCGCACTTCAATGGCCCCGCCCAGGCCCAGCAGCCGGGCGCGCGCCTCTTCGAAGTGCTCGAAGGTCAGCTGCGCGGGCGTCCAGCCGGCCGCGTCGGCCGGCCCCTCCGCCGCAATCGCCACCGGCCGGCCCTCGCCCAGATAGAGGCTCAGCCGCGGCCACACCTCCGGCGCCACGCGCGCCCGCACCACGAAGCGCGGCCGGCTGTGTTCCACGTCTTCGCACCATTGCCGCCAGAACTCGGCCAGGTCAAAGGCGGCCGGCCGCTCGAACCTTGTGCCGGTCGGCTCGGCGGCCAGGATGTCCGCGGCCGCGTCCACGTGCAGCCGGGGCGCCGGGAAAGGCGCGCGCGCGTAGACCAGGTGCCAGACGCCGGCCTTGGCCGCCAGCCCGTAAGGCTCCACCTCGGCCGTGAGCGGCGCCGCCGCCGGGCCGCCCCAGCCGCGCACGGTCAGCCGCAGCCGCTGATCCTGCCAGACGGCGGCGTGCAGGGCCGGCAGGCAGGGCGCCGGGCCGGCCGGCTGGAACCACCAACTGGCGTCGATGTGGAGGCGCTGGCGGGTCTCGGCCTCAGCCGCGCGCCGGCCGGGCGGCAGGGCCGCCGTGAGCTTGAGCAGGGCCGAGCGCAGGTCCTGGCTGACGCCCAGCGCGCCGAGCGAGGCCGGCAGGCTGACCATGAACAGCGCCCGCGCCTCGGCCTCGGTCAGCCCGGTCAGCGTGGTGCGGTAGCCGTCCAGCAGCCCGCAGCCGCCGCCCGGCCCGCGGTCGGCGAAGACGGGCACGCCGGCCGCGCTGAGCGCCTCGAGGTCGCGGTAGATGGTGCGCTCCGAGACCTCCAGGCGCTCGGCCAGTTCGCGGGCGGTCAGCCGGCCGCGGGTTTGCAGGAGCATCAGCAGGGAGAGCAGGCGATCAGCGCGCATGCGGGACCTCGACGAGCAATGCCCGCAGGGTAACACGGAAATCCTGACAGTGGCTGTCAGGTGGCCGGCGTAGAGTGAAAGCATCACCCTGAAACGCGCGGCTGGCCGCGCAAGGAGATGACGATGACCGACCTGGATGTGCGGATAGTGGAATTGCCGCCGCTGCCCTACCTCGCGGCGTACGGCTTCGGGCGCGAGCCGGAGGCCCAGGCCTGGGAGAAGCTGCTGGCCTGGATGAAGCGGCACGGCCTGGGCTTCGCGGGCCGGCGCACCTTCGGCTTCAACAACCCCAGCCCGGCGCCCGGCAGCCCGAACTACGGCTACGAGCAGTGGCTGACGGCGGAGGCCGGCTGGGAGCCGGAGGGCGACCTGCGGCTGGGCCAGTTCGCCGGCGGCCTGTACGCGGTGACGCGCTGCGCGGGCGTGCCCAACCCCGAGCTGTGGGGCCGGCTGGTGCAGTGGCGGGCGGCCAGCCCGTACCGGCCGGCGCACCATCAGTGGCTGGAGGAGCTGTTGACCCCCG
>JAEURL010000467.1 GCA_016789165.1 Anaerolineales bacterium
GGTGTTGGAAACTACGGCTAGGCCGGCGTTGTGCAGGCCGCCGGCGCCGCTGCTCTGCCCGTCGTTGTTGGAGACCGTGGTGTTGTGGACGGTCAGATAGCCGGAGAAGTCGTTATACAGGCCCCCGCCGCCGCCGGCCCGGAGGTAGATCACGGCGCTGCGGTTCACCAGCGCCACGCCGGCGTTATACAGGCCGCCGCCGGCGCCGCCCGCCGTGGTGTTCGCATCCAGGATGGAATCCTGCAGCGTGGCGGTGACGGCGCTGGAGACGAACAGGCCGCCGCCGCTGGCGGAGGCGGTGTTGCTGATGAACAGGGTGCGCGCCAGCGCGATCTGGCCGGCGCCGGACGGGATATAGGCGCCGCCGCCCGAGCCGGCGGTGTTGCTGATGAAGCGCGTGTACTGCAGGTCCGCGCCGGCGTCCAGGTACAGGCCGCCGCCAACGCCGCCCGTGTTGAGCTGGAAGACCGTGTCGGTGATGACGACGCGCTGGCCGCTGCTGACCCGCAGCGGATCGACGAGATACGCGCCGCCGCCGTTGAAGCCGGCCGAGTTGCCCGTGAACTGCGTCGATTTGAAGAGGGTCAGCCCGCTGCTGTAGAAGGCGCCGCCGGAGCCGCCGGTGCTGTTGCCCTGGAACAGGCCGCCGGTGATGGTGACGGGCTGGGCGTTGCTGAAGATGGCGCCGCCGGCGTCCACGCTGCTGAAGCCGGCCTGGTTGCTGATGAAGTTGGTGTTGGTGGCGTCCAGGCTGCCGCCGGCCAGGTAAACGGCGCCGCCGTTGCCGGCCGAGTTCAGCAGGAACGTGGTGTTCTGGACCGTGACCTTTTGCAGGGCGAAGAGCGCGCCGCCGTTGCCGATGCTGCCCAGGGTATTGCCGCGCAGGGTGCCGCCCTGGATGCGCACCGGCCCCTCGGCGAAGATGGCGGCGCCGGACGGCGGTGTGATGTCGACTGTGAAGCCGGTATTGGTGATGAAGTCCGTGTTCAACAGGTCGATCTGGCCGAGGGCGTAGATAGCGCCGCCGCCGTCGCCCTCGGCGGAGTTGCTCTGGAAGACGCTGGCAGTGGCCGAGATCAGGCCGCCGGAGCTGTAGATGGCGCCGCCGCGCCCGCCGCTTTGGATGCCGGAGATGTTGCCGATGAAGCGGGTATTGACGGCCGTCAGGCTGGAGGTAGCGCCAACCGTAATGGCCCCACCCCATTCAAACCCGGAGCGGCCGTTCTGCAGCGTGATGTTCTGCAGGGTCAGCGCGCCGCCGACGACGTTGAAGATCCGGGACGAGAAGTTGCCGTCCAGGGCGATGACGCCGCCGCCGTCGACGGTGGTGGGCAGCGTCACCGTGATGGGGCCGGAGAGGAAGATGGTGGTCTGGGTGACCGGGCAGGCGAACGTGACCGAGCCGCCCGTCGCCACGGCCGTGCGCAGCTGGGTGTCATTGCCGCAGTTGGTGACCACACCGCCCTGGACCTCCACCTGGGCCGCGGTGGCCGGCGGGCGCGTCAGGGCCGCCACCACCGCCAGGCCGAAGACCAGCAGTCCCCCCACGATCCACCGGCGCGTCAGAGAGCGTTGCATGTCGCTTTCCTCCCAAGGAAACGGTTGTCGTACCAGCTGAGAAGCGGCGGCCGGCTGCCCCATCGGGCTAGGCCGGCCAACCGGGCGGCGGCCAGCCGGCCCCCCGCCCAGGGACGGGTCGCCGGCTGACGGCCGAGCGAAAGTCTACGGGATGAGGTCGTACGGGCGTTCGGGCGGCCGGCCAAGCTCCGGCGTCTCCAGCAGGACACGCAGGGCCTCGGCCGCGCGCCAGTCCACGTCCGCCTCCAGGCGCTGGAACACGGCGCTGGCCTCGGCCAGCTGCACCAGGGCCTGGGCCGGCCGGCCGAGCCGGATCAGCGCGCGGCCCCAGGCGAAGCGGCTGCGGGCCAGCTCGTAATCGTCGGCGGCCTCGGCCAGGAGGGCCACGCTTTCGGCCAGCGCTCTTTCCGCTTCGCGGCCGCGGCCGCGGCTCAGGTCCACTTCGCCCAGCACGCGCAGAGCGCAGGCGCGCTCGCCGCGCATGTTGAGCTCCTCGGCCAGCGCCAGCGCGGTCTGGCAGTCGGCCTCGGCCTGGGCCATATCCCCGGACAGCAGGGCGGCCCGCGCCAGGTGGCGGTGCAGCTCGGGCAGGAAATCGCGCGAGCCGGTCTGCGCGAACAGTTTCTGGGCCAGGTGCAGATGGCCAAAGGCCGTCTCCACGTCCGGCTGGCGCAGGTGGGTGTCGCCCAGATTCATCTCAACGATGCCGCGCACGGCCGCCGAGGCCGAGATGCGCTCCAGGGTGGCGGCCGCCTCGCGGTAATGGTCGAGGGCCTCCGCCAGGTGGCCCTGGTTGCGGGCCACGCCGGCCAGGTTGTTCAGCGCCAGCGCGCTGCGGTAAACGTCGCCCAGCTGGCTGAAGCTGGCCCGCGCGCCGCGGTAGGCCTCGGCCGCCGCCGACCACTGGCCCAGCTTGAAGTGGGCGTTGGCCATCAGGTTGCTGGTGTTGGCCTGGCCCTGCAGGTCGCCGGCCTGCTGGTAGAGGTCCAGCGCGCGCTGGAAGTGTTCGATGGCGGCGCGGGCGTTATCACGCAGCTCGGTGACGCCCAGCAGGTTCTCGGCCCGGCCCAGGGCGCGCGGGTCGCCCACGGCCGCGGCGATGCGGCGCGCGGCACGGGCGCGTTCGGCGGCCGGCTCGTAGGCGCCCTGGCGCACGTGGATCAGGCCGCGGATCAGGGCCAGCTCGGCCGCCTCGGCGGTCTCCTCGCCGCCCGGCACGCGCGCCAGGGCGGCCCGGCCGCGGTCGATCCATTCAAAGGCGGCCGGGTAATCGCCGCGCAGTTCGTTGACGCGGGCCTGCCAGCGGCAGGCGCGGGCCTCGGCCGCCGGGTCGCCGGCCTCCCCGGCCAGGCGCAGGGCCTCGGCCAGGTGTTCGCCGGCGCGGTCGTAGCGGGCCGTAACCGTGTGCAGCTCGCCCAGCGCCAGCTGGATGGCCAGCCGGTCGGCGCGGGTGTCGTCGGCCGGCAGGGCCTCGGCGCACTGCAGGGCCTTGGCGAAATGGTCCAGGGCCTCGTTGTTGGCGAACAGGCGCTGCGCCTGCTGGCCGGCCAGCCGCTGGTAGCGCAGGGCGCGCGGCCAGTCCTGGCCCAGGAAAGCGTGGCGGGCCAGCATCGGGTACAGGCCTTCGTCAGTGCTGGAGCGGTTCTCCAGATACTCGGCGATGCGCCGGTGGACCTGGCGGCGGACGCGCGCCAGCAGGCTGCCGTAGGCCACGTCCTGCATCATGCCGTGGATGAAGGTGTAGGCCCGCTCGGGCGCGCGCTGGGTCTCGGCCGCGATCTCGTGTTCCTGGAGCTGGAACAGGTGCGGCAGCAGTTCGGCGTCGTCGCGGCCGTCGGTGACGTGTTTGAGCACGCCGCTGGCGAAGGTGCGGCCGATGACGGAGGCCACCTGGGCGGTGTTGCGGCTGGGCTCGTCCAGGCGGTCCAGGCGCGTCATCATCACGCCTTCCAGGGTGTCCGGCACCTGCACCGAGTCCAGCGAGCCCTGCACCTGCCAGCCGGCCTCCGGCCCGAGGCCGCGCACCAGCACGCCGGCCTCGATCAGTACGCGCAGCAGCTCCTCCAAATAAAGCGGGTTGCCCTCCGTCTGGGTCAGGATCAGCTGGTGCAGCTCGGCCGGCCACTGCGCGCCGGGGGCCAGATGGCCGAGCAGGCTGTGCGCGTCCCCCTCCGGCAGCGGGCGCAGCTCCACTTCGCCGGTCAGCGCCGGCAGCTCGCGGACGGCCTTCTCGCGGATTTGCCAGCAGGCCTTGGTGCGCTCCGGCCGGTAAACCAGCAGCAGCCCCAGCGGCACGCGCGCCGCCACGCCGAACAGGTACTCCAGCAGGGCGCGCGAGGCCTGGTCGATCCAGTGGATGTCCTCCAGGATGAGCAGCAGCGGCCGCGGCCCGTCGGGGGCCTCGGTGAGCGCCTCGGCCAAGGCCGCGATGGCGGCGAAGGTCCGGCGCTGCAGGGCTTCCGCGTCCAGGTAGCGCACGCGGGCCTGGCCCTCGGCATCCAGGTGCAGGTTGAGGAAGTTGGCCAGGTAGGGCAGGTGGCTGGCGGCCTCGGCCGGCGCCAGGGCCTCGGCCGTGGCGCGCAGGCGCGCCCACAACGCGGCCTCGTCGGCGTCGGTGGGCGCGCCAATCAATTGGCGCATCAGCTCCTGAAAGGGCGCGTAGCTGACCGATTCGGTGTACGAGAGGCAGCGGCCCTCGGCTTGGCGGATGGGCCCGCCCGCGGCCGTCGTCAGAGCCACCTGGAAATCGTCCACCAGCCGGGTCTTGCCCAGGCCGGCCTCGCCCAGCACGGAGAAGATGGCGCCCCGGC
>JAEURL010000480.1 GCA_016789165.1 Anaerolineales bacterium
AGTCGGAGATGGTCTACCACTCCGTCCAGAAGCACCTGGAGGAGCTGGGCGTCATCTTCCTCAGCTCGGACGACGGCCTGCGCCAGCACCCCGAGCTCTTCCAGCAGTACTTCGGCACGGTCGTCCCGCCCACCGACAACAAGTTCGCGGCCTGCAACAGCGCCGTGTGGTCGGGCGGCTCGTTCGTCTACGTCCCCAAGGGCGTCAAGGTGGAAATGCCGCTGCAGGCCTACTTCCGCCTGAACGCGGAAGGGACCGGCCAGTTTGAGCGCACGCTGATCATCGTGGACGAGGGCGCGCAGGTGCACTACGTGGAGGGCTGCACGGCCCCCACCTACTCGCGCGATTCGTTCCACTCCGGCGTGATCGAGATCATCGTCAAGAAGGGCGCGCGCTGCCGCTACTCCACCATCCAGAACTGGTCCAACAACGTCTACAACCTGGTGACCCAGCGCGCGGTGGTGCATGAAGGCGCAACGATGGAGTGGGTGGACGCCAACCTGGGCTCCAAGCTGACCATGAAGTACCCGGCCTGCTACCTGGTGGGCGAGGGCGCGCACGGCGAGATCCTGTCGATGGCCTTCGCCGGCCCCGGCCAGCACCAGGACACCGGCGGCAAGATCATCCACGGCGCCCCGAACACCTCCAGCAAGATCACGTCTAAATCCATCAGCAAGGCCGGCGGGCGCGCCTCCTACCGCGGCCTGCTCAAGGTCTACAAGGGCATGCACGGCGTCAAGTCCAACGTGGTCTGCGACGCGCTGCTCATCGACGACCGCAGCCGCTCGGACACGTACCCGGTCATCGAGATCGACGAGGACGACGTGACCATCGGCCACGAGGCCTCCGTCTCCAAGGTCGGCGAGGACCAGCTCTTCTACCTGATGAGCCGCGGCCTGGACGAGGAGGCCGCCGCCTCGATGGTGGTCTCCGGCTTCATCGAGCCGCTGGTCAAAGAGCTGCCCATGGAGTACGCGCTGGAGATGAACCGCCTGATCCAGCTCCAGATGGAAGGCAGCGTCGGCTGAGAGCCTTCATTCACTGAGCACTGAGCAGTCGCCAGTAATCAGTGATCAGTGCACCGAATTCCTTCAATGTCAATCACTGAAGCCCCTTCCTCCAACGGCGCGCCGGCCAAGGCCCCCAGCGCCTATCCGCGCACCGTCATCGTCACCGGCCGCCAGAAGGCCGAGCCCGTTATCACGGAGCTCCAGCTGGCCAAGGCCGACGTCCAGGCGCTCTCGAAGTTCAAGCGCGACCCGGAGTGGTACGCCCGCCGCCGGCTGGCCGCGCTCAAGCAGTACCAGGCCACGCCCATGCCCAGCCTGACCGATGAGGCCTGGCGCCGCACCGACCTGCGCGGCTTCAAGTGGGGCGCGGTGGTCCTGCCGCAGGCCGCGCCGGCCGCCACCGGCCGGGCCGCGCGCGTGCCGGCCTCCCTGCTCAAACCGCTGGCCGGCCGGAGCCAGGGCGGCCAGCTGGTCAGCGTGGACGGCCGCGTGGCTGCCTACGAGCTGGCGGCCGCGCTCAAGCGGCAGAAGGTCATCTTCACGGATTTCTTCACCGCCGCCCGGAAATATCCGGCGCTGGTGAAGAAATATCTGGGCCAGGTCGTGCCCATCGCCGAGGGCAAGTTTGCGGCCCTGGCCGAGACCCTGGCCGACTACGGCCTGTTTATCTACGTGCCCAAGAAAGCCCGGCTGGAGCTGCCGCTGCACTCGGGGGCCTGGCTGACGGGCGCCGCGCACTTTGGCCGCCTGGTGATCGTGGTGGACGACGGCGCCTCGGCCACGGTGGTGCATGAGGCGGCCTCGCCCGAGGGGGCCGGCGCCGCCCTGCACGCCGCCACGGTCGAGGTCCAGGTCGGCCAGCGCGCCCACCGGACCTTCGTCGAGCTGCAATCCCTGGGCCGCAACGTCTGGAACTTCACCCACGAGCGCGTGCGCGTCGGCCGGGACTCCAAGGTCGACTGGATCTTCGTGGCCCAGGGCACGCACCTGACCAAGAATTTCTCCGAGATCGACCTGGACGGCGAGGGCGCCACCGGCAAGATGTCGGGCTACTACTTCAGCGACGGCGAGCAGCATCTGGACCACGACACCCAGCAGAACCACAACGCCCCGCACACCACCAGCGACCTGCTCTTCAAGGGCGCGCTCAAGGACCGCAGCCGCTCGGTCTGGCAGGGCATGATCTACGTGGCCCCCGGCGCGCAGAAGACCGACGGCTACCAGGCCAACCGCAACCTGGTGCTGAGCCAGCAGGCCCGCGCGGACTCCATCCCCGGCCTGGAGATCATGGCCGACGACGTGCGCTGCACGCACGGCGCCACGGTCGGCCAGCTGGAGGAGGAGCACATCTTCTACCTGATGTCGCGCGGCATGAACCGGCCGGAGGCCGAGCGGCTGGTGGTGGACGGCTTCTTTGATCCGATCCTGCAGCGCATCCCGTTTGAGGGCGTGCGCGAGCGGCTGAAGCGGTCGATCGAAGCCAAGATGGGGTAGGGCGCGGGCGGGGCCCGGTCCCGCCGGCGGCTGTGCTAGAATGCGCCGGCCGAAGTTTAGCCCAGGCGAGCAGGTGGAGGTCCGCTGTCATCACCGGCAGGGGGCCGCGCTGGTCCACGGCTGGCTGGCCGGCCGCGTCGTCCAGGCGGACCAGCGTATGGCGGCCATCGCCTTCGACGTGGACGTCTTCGCCGCCAACGGCTGGCCCATTCCCGATCGGATCCTATGGTGCGCCCACGGCTCGCCCAACCTGCGGCGGCCGGCCGAGCGCCCGCCCGACTCCGCATGACACACATGGCCCGGCAGGTCTGCTTCTGTACGAGCGCAGAAGGGCGGGCGTAGGCCCCTGGCCCTTCTGCCGGTCCTGCTGGCCTACCTCCCGCCGCCGAGACGCCGTTCATTTAATTGATAACCCAGAGGTAATTGCTATGAGCACCCCTTACGCCCGCCCCGAATACCTGGTGGACACCCAGTGGGTGGCCGACCACCTGAACGATCCCGCCGTCCGCATCGTGGAATCGGACGAAGACCTGCTGCTCTATGACCAGGGCCACATCCCCGGCGCCGTGATGATCGACTGGATCCAGGACCTGAATGACCGCGTCCGGCGCGATTACCTGAGCCGCGAAAGCTTCGAGGCCTTGCTGGGCGCGCGGGGCATCGCCAATGACACCACCGTGATCTTCTACGGCGACAAGAACAACTGGTGGGCCTGCTATGCCCTGTGGGTCTTCCAGCTCTTCGGCCACGCCCGCGTCAAGATCATGAACGGCGGCCGCAAGAAATGGATCGACGAGGCCCGGCCGCTGAGCAAGGAGACGCCGGCCTATCCGCGCGCCGTCTACCATGCCCAGGAGCGCGCCGACTACAAGATCCGCGCCTTCCGCGACCAGGTGCTGACCCACGTTCAGGCGCGCGGCCCGCTGGTGGACGTGCGCTCGCCCAAAGAGTACACGGGCGAACTGCTGCACATGGAGGCCTACCCGCAGGAGGGCGCCCTGCGCGGCGGGCACATCCCCGGCGCGCGCAGCATCCCGTGGGCCAAGGCCGTCAACGAGGATGGCACCTTCAAATCGGTGGAGGCCCTGCGGCAGCTGTACGAGGCCGAGAACGGCCTGCGCCCGGACCAGAACATCATCGCCTACTGCCGCATCGGCGAGCGCTCCTCGCACACCTGGTTCGTGCTGACCTACCTGCTGGGCTACCCGAACGTGCGCAACTACGACGGCTCGTGGACCGAGTGGGGCAACCTGGTCGGCGCGCCAATTGAGAAGTAACCCGTCAGCCGTGATCAGTGGCGGGCGCGCTCCCGGCCGCCACTGATCACCCATCACCCAACCGCCACGGCCGTCATGCCCACCCGCCAAGAATCCATCGACTTCATCCTCGACCATTACGAGCATCCCCGGCACCGCGGGGCGCTGGCCGACGCCAGCCTGGTGGTGCGCGGCGGCAATCCCGGCTGCGGCGACGTCCTGACCTTCTACCTGCGCTTGGACGCCGGCGGGCGGGTAGCCGCGGTGAGCTTCGAGGGCGAGGGCTGCACCATCAGCCAGGCGGCGGCCTCGGTGATGACCGAGAAGGTGTTGGGCCTGAGCCTGGCCGAGCTGACCGCCCTGCCGCAGGACCCCCTGATCGAAGAGCTGGGCCGGGACGTGGTCTCCACCCGGATCCGCTGCGCCACCCTGGCCGTGAACATCCTGAAGACGGCCGAACAGCAGCAGCGGACCGCGGCGGCCCGGGGCGCGGCCCCGGCGCCTGAGGTATCATAGCCCCTATGCCTGTCCTGCCCCAGCGTTCCCTGGCCGAGTGCCGCGCCGATTTCCCCATCCTGCAGCGGGAGGTGCGGCCCGGCGTCCCGCTCGTCTATCTGGACTCCACCGCCACCGCCCAGAAGCCGGCGGCCGTCATCGACGCCATGGACCGCTATTACCGGCTGTCCAACGCCAACGTCCACCGCGGCATCCACACCCTGGCGGAGGAGGCCACGGCCCTGTATGAGGCCGCGCGCGACCGGGTACAGGCCTTCATCAACGCCGGCTCGCGCAAGGACGTGATCTTCACCCGCAACGCCAGCGAATCGATCAACCTGGTGGCGCTCACCTGGGGCCGGCGGACCATCAAATCCGGCGATGTGATTGTCCTGACCGAGATGGAGCACCACTCCAACCTGGTGCCCTGGCAGATGCTGGCCGCCGAGACGGGCGCCCGGCTGGAGTTCATCCGCGTCACGGACCAAGGCGAGCTGGACCTGGAGCAGTATGCCCAGCTGCTGCGCCTGGAGCCCAAGCTGGTGGCCCTGACCCACATGAGCAACGTGCTGGGCACCATCAACCCGGTGACCGAGATCGCCCGGCAGGCGCACGCCGCCGGCGCCGTGGTGCTGGTGGACGGCGCGCAGTCCGTGCCGCACTTCGCCGTGGACGTGCAGACGCTGGGGGTCGATTTCCTGGCCTTCTCCGGCCACAAGATGTGCGGGCCGACCGGCATCGGCGTGCTGTGGGGCCGGCCCGCGCTGCTGGAGGCCATGCCGCCCCTGCTGGGCGGCGGCGACATGATCAAGCGCGTCTACCTGCGCGAGTTCAAGGTGGCCGACCGGCCGTACAAGTTCGAGGCCGGCACGCCCGCCATCGCCGAGGCGGTGGGCCTGGGGGCGGCCGTGGACTACCTGCAATCTGTGGGCCTGGACGCCATCGCCGCCCACGAGCAGGAGTTGATCGCCTATGCCCTGGAGCGCCTGGAGGAGGTGCCGGGGGTGAAGGTGTACGGGCCGTCGGCGGCGAAGAAGGGCGGGGTGGCCGCCTTCACCCTGGACGGCGTGCACCCGCATGACGTGGCCCAGGTGCTGGACCGGGATGGCATCGCCGTGCGGGCCGGCCACCACTGCGCCATGCCCCTGCATGACCGTTTCGAGCTGCCGGCCACCACCCGCGCCAGCTTTTACCTGTATAACACCCCGGCCGAGGTGGATAAGCTGGTGGCCGGGCTGTACAAAGTGAAACAGCTGTTTGGCTAGCAACGCGGGACGCCGGCCGGCCGACGTCAGCCCGCCAGCCGTTTGCGTCCCTCGTCTCCGGTTATGGACGATTTCTACCGCGAACTGATCCTCGACCACTACAAGAACCCGCGCCACAAGGGCACGCTCGACCCGCACGACTTTTCGTATGCGGACGAGAACCCGCTGTGCGGCGACCAGCTGCGCATCGACGTGCGCCTGGACGAGCAGCAGCGCGTCAAGGAAGTGGCCTTCACCGGGCGAGGCTGCGCCATCTCGCAGGCCTCGGCCTCGCTGCTGACCGAGAAGATCGAGGGCATGTCGCTCGACCAGATCAAGGCGCTCACCAAGGACGATATCCTGGAGCTGCTGGGCATCGAGCTGACGCCGGTCCGCCTGAAGTGCGCGCTGCTTTCGCTCAAGGTGCTCAAGGCCGGCGCCTACGGGCTGGAAGGCGCCCAGTACGCGGACGAAGACTGACAATTCCCGGCGGCCGGACAGCCGGCTGCCGCGTCACGAGGCATCTGATGGTTTACTACGACAAGGTTGATCCGAGCACCGCCGATTACATCGCCGTGGCCACGCCCGACGAGCTGCCCAACGGGGCGCGCAAGATCGTGGAGATCGACGGCAAGGCCATTGCCGTTTTCAATATCGCCGGCGCCTACTACGCCATCGCCGACGTCTGCTCGCACGACGACGGCCCGGTGGCCGAAGGCGAGCTGGATGGACACGCCATCGAGTGCCCGCGCCACGGCGCGCGCTTCGACGTGCGCACCGGCCGGGTCCTGTCCTTCCCGGCTATCGTGGATATTCCCGCCTACCCGGTGAAGGTGGAAGGCGGCGCGATCCTGGTCGGCCTGCCGCCAGCCTGACACCTCCGCCGCGCCTCACGCCTGACCCGGCCGCGCCCTGTGCCGCGGCCGGCGTTGTTTTCGGCGGCGGTATAAGTCGCGCGGCGCCCCCCTACACCGCGCCCAGGACCTACGCTTGACCTCCGCCTCCCGCCCATAGTTGCTCTT
>JAEURL010000508.1 GCA_016789165.1 Anaerolineales bacterium
GGCGCCCGCTCGCCCTTCGCGGCCGAGGTCAGCTTCACGACGCCGGGCACGCGCCCCAGTCCAACGCCCTCAGCCACCCCGACCGCCAGCGCCACGCCCGGCGAGCCGGCCACGGCCACACGGACGCCCACGGTGACCCAGACCCCGCAATTGACGGGCACGGTGACCGCCAGCGCCACACCCGGCGGGCCGGCCACGGCCACAGGGACCCAGACCCCGCGGTTGACGGGCACGGTGACCGCCACCGCCACACCCGGCGGGCCGGCCACAGCCACGCCAACGCCAACTCAACCACTGGCGGGCACCGCCACCGCCTTGGTGGGAACTCCGTCGGCCACCGGACTGCCTGTCACGGGCGCCGCCTACCAGGTCTTTCTGCCCGTCCTTTTCACCGAACCTTGACCCGCCTTCTGGGTCGGCTATAATTTCCGCGCTCACCGGCCACGCCAGCGCGTGGCCTTTCGCATCAAGGCCTATGTTGGATAAACTCGCCGCCATCGCGGCGCGCTACGAAGAATTGGATAACCTGCTGGCCGGCGGCTCCAACGGCGATTTCTCCAAGATCGCCGAGTACGCCAAGGAGCGCTCCGGCCTGGAAGAGGTGGTGGCCGCTTACCACGACTACCAGGCCTTGCTTAAGGACCTGGACGGCGCGCGCGAGCTGCTGGCCGACCCGGCCATGGCCGAAATGGCCGGCGAGGAGGTCCGCCAGCTGGAGGCCCGCCGCGGCCCGCTGGAGGAGCGCCTCAAACTGCTGCTGGTGCCCAAAGACCCGCGCGACGACAAGAACGTGATCTTCGAGATCCGCGCCGGCGCCGGCGGCGAAGAGGCCGGCCTCTTTGCCGCCAACCTCTTCCGCATGTACACGCGCTACGCCGAGGAGCACAGCTGGAAGACCGAGATCCTCTCGGCCAACGCCACCGGCGTGGGCGGCTACAAGGAAGTGGTCTTCGAGGTCAAAGGCAAGGGGGCCTACTCGCGCCTGAAGTACGAATCGGGCGTGCACCGTGTCCAGCGCGTGCCCAGCACCGAATCGGCCGGCCGCATCCACACCTCCACCGCCACCGTGGCCGTGCTGGCCGAGATGGACGAGGTGGAGATCAGCGTGCCCGAGCGCGACATCAAGATCGACACCTACCGCGCCTCCAGCGCCGGCGGCCAGAACGTGCAGAAGAACGCCACCGCCATCCGCATCACCCACCTGCCCTCCGGGCTGGTGGTGACGTGCGAGGACGAGCGCTCGCTGACCCAGAACCGCCAGCGCGCCATGAGCATCCTGCGCGCCCGCCTGTACGAGCAGGAAGTGGAGAAGCGCCAGAAGGCCGAGGCCGCCGAGCGCAAGGCCCAGGTGGGCTCGGGCGAACGCTCCGAGAAGATCCGCACCTACAACTTCCCCCAGTCGCGCGTCACCGACCACCGCATCGGCATGTCGATCTACAACCTGGCCGCGGTGCTGGACGGCGAGCTCGACCAGTTTATCGACGAGCTGGCCGCCCGCGAGCAGGCCGCCAAGCTCAGCGGCGAGGCCCTGCCGGCCGCCGCCAGCGATGACGAGGAGTGAGGCGCCGGAAGACGCCGGCCATACGCCGGCCGGCCCGACCATCGGCGCGGCGCTGCACACCGCCCAGGCCGCCCTCGCCGGCGCCGACGCCCCCCGCCTGACCGCCGAGGTCCTGCTGGCCCAGGTGCTCGGCCTGGGCCGCGCCCAGGTGCTGGCCCGCCCCGCCCAGGCGCTCTCCCCGGACCAACAGACCGCCTTCACTCAGCTCGTGGCCCGCGCCGCCCAGGGCGAGCCGCTGCCGTACCTCACCGGCCGGCGCGAATTCCACGGCCTGGAATTCCTGGTGGACCCGCGCGTGCTGATCCCGCGGCCCGAGACCGAGCTGCTGGTGGACCAGGCCCTGGCATTCCTGGCCGCGCAGCCGGCCGGCGCCGACCGGCCCGTGCTGGACGTGGGCACCGGCTCCGGCTGCATTGCGGTGACGCTGGCCGTCAAGCACCCGGCGGCCAGCGTGACGGCCGTGGACGTCTCAGCCGAGGCCCTGGCCGTGGCCGCGGCCAATGCCGCCCGGCACGGCGTGCTCGGCCGCGTCAGTTTCTTCCAATCCGACCTGCTCTCCGGCCTGCCCCAGCGGCCGGCCGGCTTCCACCTGCTGTGCGCCAACCTGCCCTACATCCCGAGCGAAACCCTGGCCGGGCTGCCGGTGGCCCGCTTCGAGCCGCGCCTGGCGCTGGACGGCGGGCCGGACGGCCTGCGGTGGGTGCGCCGGCTGCTGGTGGACGCGCCGCGCGTCATGGCCCCCGGCGGCCGCCTGCTGCTGGAGATCGAGCACCGCCAGGGCGCCCTGGCCCTGGAGCTGGCCCGGCAGGCCTTCCCCGGCGCGCTGGCCGTCCTCCAGCCGGACTACGCCGGCCTGGACCGCCTGCTCAGCCTGCAACTGCCCTGAGGCCGGCCGGTCGGCTACAATGAGGGGGCATGGAGCCGCTCAAGCCGCTGCGCTTTATCGGCGCACCCATCGACGTGCAGTTTGACGAGCCGCCCGCGCTGGAAAAAGCGCCGCCCTGCCCGAACGCCTTCACCTGGGACGGCACCCCCTTCCGCATCATCGCCCTGCTGGCCGAATGGCACGATTACGGCCGGCGCGGCCACCTGGCCCGCAACATGCGCCCCGAGCACGCCCGCCGCGCCGCCCGCACCGGCTCGTGGGGTGTGGGCCGTTTTCACTTTCGTGTGCGCGCCATCTGCCCGGCCACGCTCGCGGCCGGCGGCCAGATCTTCGAGCTGTACTACGACCGCGCCCCGCAGGACGCCAGCCGCCGGCGCGGCGGCTGGTTCCTGGTCAGCGAGCTTGCCGAACCGTAAAGCCCCCGCCTCATGCTCAAACTCATCGCCCTCGACATCGACGGCACCATCGTCAACCACGAATTGCAGTTCACACCGCGCGTCAAGGCCACCATCGCCCGCGCCCAGGCGCAGGGCCTGATCGTCACCCTGGCCACCGGCCGCGGCCCCTCGCCCACCGACTACTTCGCCGAGCAATTGGGCCTGACCGCGCCGCTGGTCTGCCTGCAGGGCGGCGTGATCTATGACTACCGCGAGCGCCGGACCCTGCACGAGACCCGCCTGCCGCCGGAAGTCATCCCCTGGATCGCGGCCGAAGCCCAGGCGCGCGGCTGGCACCTGCACTTCGAGACCACCGACCTGGTCTACATGCCCTACGGCTTGGAGACCCCCAGCGAGCTGGCGGCCTTGTTCCGCGTGGCCAACCTGGCGCGGGTGAAGGACTTCCGGCAGATGCCCACCGTGCCGCACAAGTTCATCATCTCCGTGCATGATCCCGCCGACCGGGATCCGATCGTCCGCGAGCTGACGCGGTTGGTGCAGGCGGCCGGCCTGCCGCTCGACGTCTTCGCCTCGCACCCCATCATCGTGGAGGGCCTGCCGACCGGCATCCACAAGGCCACGGGCCTGGCCTGGGTGGCGGACCATCTGGGCCTCACGGCCCAGGAGGTGCTGGCCATCGGCGACAACGACAACGACATCACGATGCTGAAGTGGGCGGGCGTGGGCGTGGCGATCGGCAGCGGGTCGGCGGGGGCGCTGGCCGCCGCGGACTGGGTGGCGCCGAGCCTGGCCGAGGACGGCGCGGCCGTGGCCATCGAGAAATACGCCTTGGCCGCATGACCACGCTCCTGCGCGCGCCGGCCGGCGGCGGCAAGACCGCCGAGGTCCTCGCCCGCCTGCGGCGGCTGCGCGCGGCCGAGCCGCTCGCGCCCGTCAGCGTCATCCTCCCCAATCAATTCCAGCGCGCGGCCTTCAGCCGGCGCCTGAGCGCCCAGGGCGGCGCGCTGGGCGTGGCCCGCCTCACCTTCGAGGACCTGGCCCAGGAACTGCTGGCCCGTGCCGCCGGCCCCCGGCTGCTTCCCCGGCTCGAAAAGGCCGCCCAGCTGCGCGTGCTGCGCCAATGTGTGGATCAGCTCGCGGCCTCCGGCGCGCTGGCCTACTTCGACCCGATCCGAGATCGGCCCGGCCTGGCCGTGGCCCTGCGCGAGGTCATCGGTGAGCTCAAACGCAGCCGCCTGCTGCCGGAGCAGTTTGCGGCCGCCGCCCAGGGCCTGGGGCCGCGCCTGGAGGAGATCGGCGCGCTCTACGCCGCCTATCAGGCCTGGCTTCACACGCACGGCTGGGCCGACATCGAGGGCCAGAGCTGGCTGGCCGCCGAGGCCCTGGTGGAAGCGCCCGAATTGGGCCGCGATCTGCGCCTGCTGATCGTGGACGGCTTCGACGAGTTCAACCCCACCCAGCTGGCGGTGCTGGCCCTCCTGGCCGGCCGCGCGCAAGAGACCCTGATCACACTGACCGGCGAGCCCGCGGCCGGGACGAAACGCGGCCGGCCGGCCTCCGCCGGGCCGCGCCTGGCCCTGCGCCGCTTCCAACGCGCGGAGGCCCAGCTGCGCCGCTTCATCGCTCCGCTGGAGGTGGTGGACCTGCCCGCGCCGGCCCGCCCGGCGCCGGTCCTGGCCCGCCTGGAGCCGCGCCTGTTCAACGCCGGGGCGGCGCCGGCCCACGCGGCGGGGCGCGCCCCGGCCGTCACCTTCACGGCCGCGCAGGATCGTGACCTGGAGGCGCGCGCCGCCCTGCGCTGGGTGAAGGAGCGCCTGGTCCTGGACGGCTGGGCGCCGACGGACCTGGCCGTGATGGCCCGCAGCCTCGAACCGTATCGCGCGCCGCTGTTGAGCGCGGCCCGCGAGTTCGGCCTGCCCCTGCACCTCACGGCCGGCCAGCCGCTGGCCGAGAACCCCCTCGTCGATGCCGTGCTCGGCCTGCTGGCCCTGCCGGCCCCGCCCGTGGATTGGCGTCCGCGCGCGGTCCTGGCCGCGCTGCGCAGCCCCTATTTCGATTGGGCCGCGCTCGGGATCACGGCCGAGGCCACCGCCGCCCTGGAAATGGCCGCTGTTCAGGGAGTGGTGGTCAACGGCCTGGCGCAGTGGCGCGCGGCCCTGCATCAGCTGGGCGCGGCCGCGGACACCCCGCCGCTGGACGAACCGGAGGCCGCGCGGCTTGCCCCGGCCGCGGCCCGTGGGGCGGCCGCGGCCTTTGAACGCCTGGCGGCGCGGCTGGAGCCGCCGGCCGCTGGAACCGACCTGGCCGGCTGGCTGTCGTTCGTGGAGGGCTTGCTCGGCGGAGATGAGCCCCCAGACGGGCGCGGGCCTGACCAGCCCGCCCTGAACGTCGCCGCCCGCCTGGGCGCCGCCCCGGAGGCCGGCCTGGTGGAACGTGACCGGCAAGCTCTGCGGGCCTTCAAAGAGGCCCTGCGCGGCCTGGCGCTGGCGGAGTCTGTGCTGGCGGCGCCGCGAGCCTGGGAGTATCCGGCCTTCCTGGTGGCCGTGCGCGAGGCCGTGGAGGCCGAGGTCTATCACCCGCCGGCCCCGGCTGAAGCCGTGCTGGCGGCCTCGGTGCTGGATGCGCGCGGCCTGGCCTTCCGCGGCGCGGCCCTGCTCGGTTTGGCCGAGGGCGAGTTCCCGCTGGCCGAGCGCGAGCTGCCCTTGCTGCGCGAGGCGGAGCGCGCCGCCCTGCGCGCCCGCGGCCTGGCGGGCCTGGAGCCGCGTCTGCGCGGCGAGGAGGTGACGCTTTTCTACGAGGCCGTTACGCGCGCCGGCGAGCAGCTGTGGCTCAGCCGGCCCTACCTGGCCGACGACGGCCAGCCCTGGGAGCCCTCCGCCTACTGGCGGCAGGTTCAGCGCCTGCTGGGCGAGCCGCCCGAGGCCCGGCTGCGCGCCGAGGACCGCCTGCCCCCAGCACAGACAGCCTCCATTGCCGAATGGATCGCCCACGGCTACGCGCCCGAGACGGTGGCGCCCGGCCTGGCCGTCCTGCGCGCGCGCGAGGCGGCCGCGGCCGCCGGCCCCTACGAAGGTGAGCTAAGTGAGCTGAGCGCGGCCCTGGCCGGCCGCTACGGGG
>JAEURL010000512.1 GCA_016789165.1 Anaerolineales bacterium
ACAAACTCCTGGCGCATGGTCTCAAACTCAAAATCCATCCGGCCGCGCAGCGGCTCCATGTTGCCGCCGGTGACGCTGGCGCCGTAATCGCGGAAGATCACGCCGCACAGGAGGTGCATGGCCGTGTGGGTGCGCATGAGCTGGTGCCGGCGCGCCCAATCCAATTGGCCGCGCACCGGCGTGCCCACGGCCGGCGGCTGGCCGGCCAGCTCGTGCCAGACGTCCGGGCCGGCCTTGCGGACCTTGGCCACCGCCCAGGTCTGGCCGCCGGCGGCCAACCGCCCCAAGTCATGCGGCTGTCCGCCGCCGCCCGGATAGAAGGCGGTGCGGTCCAGGGCCACGGCCTGGCCGTCGACGGCCGTGACCACGGCGGCAAAATCCTGGAGATACGCGTCGGTGTGGTACAGCAGTTCGGTCATCGCGGCCCGGCCCTCGCCTGGCCCCGCCCGGCCGGCCGGCCGCGGCGGGGAAACAAAAAACTCCCATCCCCACTCAGGGACGGGAGTCAAGCACCCGTGGTACCACCCTGCTGATCCGCCCACAGCGGACCGCTCGGTCAGGCGCTAACACGCCCGCGCTGTGATAACGGGGGGCGGCCCCGGCGTCGGCTACCAGGCGGCGCCGGCCAGGCACTCGCCCTTCACCACGCGGCTCAGGAAGGATTTTCTGCCCGGCGGCCTCATCCGGCTTCCACCCCCGCGCGGCGGCGCGGGGCCGGACTCTCTGGGGGGCGGGTGCGGGCGTACTCGTTTCCGTCGTCGCCTGTCGCGGCGGGCTTGCGCCCGCGCTTATGAAAGTGGGTCGATTATGCCACACGCCGGCAGGCCCGGCAACCGCCGGCCCCGGCGGCCTCCTCTGTTAGAATCATTCCACTTATGCAGCACCTCTGGTCGCCCTGGCGTATGAGCTATCTTCAGTCCAACCCCACAGCCGGCGCTTCCGGCTGCATCTTCTGTGATATGCCGGCCGATCCGCGTGACGCCGAGACCCTGATCGTCCGGCGCGGCGCGCACGCCTACGTCATCCTCAACCGCTACCCGTACAACAACGGCCACTTCATGGTGGTGCCGTACCCGCACGTGGACAGCCCGGAGCGCCTGGAGGCGGCCACGCTGACCGAACTGATGACCTTGCTCAACCAGGGGCTGACGGCCCTGCGCGCCATGTACAACCCGCAGGCGTTCAACATCGGCATGAACGTGGGCGCGGCGGCCGGCGCCGGCATCGCCGAGCACGTCCACCTGCACGCCGTGCCGCGCTGGGCCGGCGACACCAACTTCATGACGGTCGCGGCCGGCACGCGCGTCATCCCGGAAGACCTGCGCATCACGTGGGAACGGATGCGCGCCGCCTGGCCCGGAGGCAGCTTATGACCCAGTCTGAACCCCGCCCCACGGACGCCGTGATCCTGGCCGGCGCCCGCACCCCGATCGGCAAGTTCATGGGCGCGCTGGCCGCCGTGCCGGCCACCCAGCTGGGCGCCGTGGCGGCCCGTGCCGCCGTGGCGCGCGCCGGCGTGGACCCGGCCGCCATCGAGGAAGTGATCTTCGGCCAGGTGGTGGCCGCCGGCTCCGGCCTGGCCCCGGCCCGCCAGGTGGGCATCCACGCCGGCCTGCCGGCCAGCGTGGGCGCGGTCGCCCTCAACAAGGCCTGCGGCTCCGGCCTGAAGGCCGTGATGACGGCCGCCCAGGCCATCCGCGCCGGCGACGCGCACCTGCTGCTGGCCGGCGGCATGGAGAACATGAGCGCCCTGCCGCATCTGGTCTTCGTGCGCCAGGCCGCGCGCTACGGCGACCAGCCGATGTTTGACTCGGTGCTGCACGACGGCCTGATGGACCCGTTTGAGCACTGGGCGATGGGCAACGCCGCCGAATATATCGCCGGCGAATACGAGGTCAGCCGCGAGGCCATGGACCGCTTCGCCCTGGAGAGCCACCGCAAGGCCCTGGCCGCCCAGGAGGCCGGCCGCTTCCGGGCCGAGATCGCCCCGGTGGAGATCGAGGCCAAGGGCCGGAGCGTGGTGGTGGACACCGACGAGGCGCCGCGCCGCGACACGTCGCTGGAGGCGCTGGCCAAGCTCAAGCCCGCTTTCCAGAAGGACGGCCGGGTGACGGCCGGCAACGCCCCCGGCCTGAACGACGGCGGCGCGGCGGTGGTGGTGGCCTCGCGCGTCTACGCCGAACAGCACGGCCACCGCCCGCTGGCCCGCATCGTGGGCTACACCCACGCGGCCGTCGAGCCCAAACGCCTGTTCATCGCGCCGGCCCACGCCATCCCGCGCCTGCTGACGCGCATCGGCTGGACCCTGGCCGACGTGGACCTGATCGAGCTCAACGAGGCCTTTGCCGCCCAGGTGCTGGCCGACGGCTACGCCCTGGCCGACCAGGGCTGGGATTGGAACAAGGTCAACGTCAACGGCGGCGCCATCGCCCTCGGCCACCCGGTGGGCGCCAGCGGCGCGCGTGTGCTGATTACGCTGCTCAACGCCCTGCGCGAGCGCGGGCTGAAGCGCGGCCTGGCCTCGCTCTGCCTGGGCGGCGGCGAGGCCGTGGCGCTGGCGGTGGAGCTTGAGTAAGCGAATGAGCCGGCGGCGGCGATCAATAGCCGGCCTCCGCCGCGGCTCCGATCACGTTCTCACCAATCACTTTCTCACCGATCACTGGATCGAGACGAGGCTGTCACTATGACCATCCACCACATCGCCGTCGTCGGCGCCGGCACCATGGGCAACGGCATCGCGCAGGTGGCGGCCACCACCGGCTTCACGGTCACCCTGCTGGACGCCTACCCCTCCGCGCTGGAGAAGGGCCTGGCCACCCTCAAGAAATCGGTGGCCAAGCTGCACGAGAAGGGCCGGCTGACCGACGAGCAGGCCGCGGCCGTGGAGCGCCTGCGCACCGGCACAGACCTGGCCGGCGTGGGCGAAGCCGATCTGGTGATCGAGGCCGCCAGCGAGGACCTGGAGGTCAAGCTCAAGCTCTTCCGTGAGCTGGACCGGCAGGCGCGCTTCGGGGCGCTGCTGGCCAGCAACACGTCGTCCATCTCGCTCACCCGGCTGGGCGCGGCCACCAAGCGCCCGGAGAAGGTGGCCGGCCTGCACTTCTTCAACCCCGTGCCGATCATGTCGCTGGTGGAGATCGTCAAGGGGCTGGGCACCGGCAACGGCACCATCACGACCCTGGTGGCCGTGGCCGAGAAGATGGGCAAGACCCCGGTGGTGGTGAACGACGCGCCCGGCTTCATCTCCAACCGCATCCTGTGCCCGATGATCAACGAGGCGGTCTTCGCCCTGGAAGAGGGCGTGGCGCCGCGCGAGTCGATCGACACCATCATGCGCCTGGGCATGAACCACCCGATGGGCCCGCTGACCCTGGCCGACATGGTCGGCCTGGATGTGGTGCTGGCCGTGATGGAAGTGCTGCACCGTGACCTGGGCGACGACAAGTATCGGCCGGCCCCGCTGCTGCGGCGCATGGTGGACGCCGGCTACCTGGGCCGCAAGACCGGGCGCGGCTTCTACGAGTACGACCAGAAGGCTTAGGCCGCCCATGGAGTGCCGGGTCGGCTGCGGCGCCTGCTGCATCGCGCCGTC
>JAEURL010000534.1 GCA_016789165.1 Anaerolineales bacterium
TGCTGCGGCCGGGCGGCTGGGTGGTATGGGTGGTGATGCCCCCCGTCTGCCCGTGGGAGTGGGCGCAGGCCCTGCGCGGCCGCTGGGGCGTGGCCGGCCGGCGCCTGCGCGGGCGGACCGTGGCGCATGTGGAGGGCGCGCACTTCGCGACCTATTACTACACGCCGGCGGCGGTCGCGCGCGCTTTAGGCCCCGCGTTCCGGCCCGTCCGCCGGCAAAGCCTGGCGCTGTTCAGCCCGCCGGCCTTTCTGGATGGCTTCCCGCGCCGTTTCCCGCGGCTGTACCGTTGGCTGGCCGGCCTGGACGAGCGCTTGGGCGTTTGGCCCATCCTTAACGCCGGGGGCGATTTCTTCATCCTCACGGCGCAGTTTCAGCGGCCATGAGCGCGGCCCTGGAGGCAGTGCTGGCGCGCATGCCGCGCCGCGAGGGCGTCTATCAGCTCAGCGCGGCGGAGCCGTACGAGGCCAAGGAGACCCGCTATTGGCGGGTCCGGGCGCGCGAGTTCCGGCTGTATTCGGACGAGATCGTGCGCGGGCTGCCGGAAGTGCCGGCCGATCATCCGCTGCGCGGCGAGTGGGAGGCGCGCGCGGATTCGCTGGGCCGGCTGGCCGACCACGTGGCCCGCTTCTGGCAGGACATCAGCGTGCTGGATCTGGGCTGCGGCAACGGCTGGATGGCGCACCAGTTGGCCGCCATCTCGGTGCGTATCCGAGTCTATGGCTTGGACCTCAACCGGCGCGAGTTGACCCAGGCCGCGCGTGTTTTTGTCGACAAGCCGCGCGTCAAGTTTCTGTACGGCGACGTCTTCACGGCCGCCCTGCCGGCGCGCGCTTTCGATGTGGTGGTGCTGGCCAGCGCGATCCAGTATTTCCCTGACCTGCCGGCCCTGGTGCGCCGGCTGCTGGCGCTAACGGCGCCGGGCGGCGAAATCCACATCCTGGATAGCCCGCTGTACGCGCCGCGTGCGGTGCCGGCGGCGCGCGCGCGCACCGCCGCCTACTACAAATCCAAGGGCCTGGCCTTCATGGCCGAGGAGTATCATCACCACACCTGGGCCGCGCTGGCCGAGTTCCGGCCCGAGGTGCTCTACAACCCGGCGGCGCCCCTCAACCGGCTGGCGCGCTGGTGGTGGGCCGAGCAAGGGCGCTCGCCCTTTCCGTGGCTGCGGATCACGGTTCCGCCGGACAGTCGACCGTCAGGCTGAGGGCCGTTGCAGCGCCGGCCCGAAGTGCGCCAGCAATTCGCCCGTCACCTCGCCCGGACAATCCTGATGGACCCAGTGCGTGGCCTCCGGGAAACGCCGCAGCCGGCCGTTTTCCAGATAGGCCAGGCTTTGCTCCGCCAGTTCCACTCCTAACGCCACATCCTGCTCACCCCACAGAATCAGCGCCGGCATCGGCAGGCGCCGGGCGGGGGCCAACGGCCGGCGCGTCAGCACAGCGCGGGCAGCCGCGCGATACCAGCCCAGCATGGCCGGGAGCGCGCCGGGCTGCGACCAGGCGGCCACGTATTGTTCCAGGTCAGCGAGCGTGAAGGTGCCGGGCTGGGCTGTGTCGGTGAGGGCGGCGCGCAGACCGCGGCAGCGGTCGGCCGTCAGCATGAGCTCGGGCAGGCCCGGGATCTGAAAGAAATAGATGTACCAGCTGCGGGCCAGCTGGCGCCAGTTCCCGCCGAAGATGTTCCGCAGCATTACGGCCGGATGCGGGACGTTCAGGATCGCCAGACGCTCCACGCGGTGGGGGAAACGGCCGGCCAGGGCCCAGGCCACGGCTGCGCCCCAATCGTGGCCGGCTATGCAGGCCCGGGGCCGGCCGCAGGCCTCCATCAGGTGGACGATGTCCTGGCTGAGGGTGTCGGTGTCAAAGGGCGGAGTCTTCCCGGTGAGGTTGTATCCGCGTTGATCCGGCGCCACCACGCGGAAGCCGGCCGCGGCCAGGGCCGGGATCTGCCGGCGCCAGGAGTAATAAAACTCGGGGAAGCCGTGCAGCAGGATAACCAGCGGGCCATCCGCCGGCCCGGCGACCGCCGCGTGCAGGCACAGGCCGGGCAGATCGAAGTAGCGCATCTCAATATCCATAACGGAAGTTTATCATTGTGTTGAGAAATCCTTCACTTGACAGATCAACTCCGCACCTTATAATCACTGCTGATTAGTCAATATTGACTAAGGAGCCGGCATGGATCGCGAGTTGCTTTTACTTGGGGTGCTGCGCCAACAGGGCATGCATGGTTACCAGGTACACGAATTCATCGACCAGTATCTGGCTTCCTGCACCGATCTGAAGAAACCGACCGCCTATTTCCTGCTGGATAAGCTGGCCAAGGCCGGCTGGATTACGGCCGAGCAGGTGCAGGAGGGCCATCGCCCGCCGCGCCGCGTCTACCGGCTGACGGAGCAGGGCGAGGCGGCCTATCAGCGGCTGTTGCGCGAGAACCTGGCGGCCTATGTGCCGGCCTACTTCATCAGCGACATCGGCGTGGCCTTTCTGGACGATGTGCCCGGGGACGAGGCCCGCGCCCGGCTGGCCCAGCGGCGGGCGGCCCTGGCCGCCGAACTGGAAACGGCGCAGGCCGCCCCCGTGCATCCCGGCAGCCTGCAATGGCTGGTGGAGCACCGTGCGCGTCACTTGCAGGCGGAGTTGGACTGGCTGGACGAGATTTTGAAGCGTCTCGCCGGCCGGGCCGCCTGATTTTTACACCGTTGGAGGTTACAAGCCTATGTTCTACACCATCATTCTCGCCCTGCACTCCGTCCTGCGCTGGCTGGTCCTGATTGCGGCGGTGGCTGCCGTGGTCCGGGCCGGCCAAGGCTGGCTGGGGAAGCGGCCCTGGGCCAAGCTGGATGACCGGCTGGGCCTGATCTACACCAGCCTGCTGGACACCCAGTTGCTGGTGGGCCTGATCCTGTACATCTTCCTCAGCCCGCTGACCCAGGCCGCTTTTGCCGATCTGGGCGCGGCCATGCGCGAGCCGACGCTGATGTTCTTTGCCATCGAGCACATCTTTACGATGGTGGTGGCCGTTGTGCTGGCGCACGTCGGGCGGGCCCTGTCACGCCGCGCCGCCGAGGGCGCCAAACATGCGCGCGCCGCCCTGTGGTACACGCTCAGCCTGCTGGCGATGTTGGTGGCCATCCCCTGGCCGTTCCTGGCCTACGGCCGGCCGCTCAACCCGTTCTGGATGTTTGGAGGCTGAGCCGTGACCAACGCTGACGCGGCCGTCGAGAAACTCGACTTCAAGAAGCTGCTGCCGGTCTTCGTCATTGTCCTGATCGACCTGCTGGGGATGACCATCATCATCCCCCTGATGCCGCTGTACGCGACGTCCTTTGGCGCGGACGCCTTGATCATCGGCCTGCTCGGCGCGGCCTACCCCGTGATGCAGTTCATCGGCGCGCCGCTGCTGGGCCGGCTCTCCGACCGTTACGGGCGCAAGCCGATCCTGGTGATCAGCCAGATCGGCACGCTGGCCGGTTTCCTCATCCTGGGCGTGGCCAACGCGCTGTGGTTGTTGTTCATCTCGCGCCTGGTGGACGGCCTCTCCGGGGCCAATATCTCCACCGCCCAGGCCGTCATCACGGACAGCACCTCTGAGAAGACGCGCACCCAGGGGCTCGGCCTGCTCGGGGCGGCTTTTGGGCTGGGGTTCATCATCGGCCCGATCATCGCCTTTGTCTCGCTGCTGGCCAGCGGCAACAACTATCACATTCCGGCCTTTGTGGCGGCCGGCTTCTCGGCGCTCTCGATCCTGCTGACCTGGTTCTGGCTCCCCGAAACCTTGCCGGCCGAGCGCCGGTCGGGGGCCGGCGCCGGCCAGGGCCGGGCGGCGATGTCCTTCGGCGCGCTCTTCCAGGCCCTCGGCCATCCCGAGGTCGGGCTGCTGCTGGTGCTCATGGCCGCGCAGCAGATCGCCTTCGGCGGCTTTGAGCAGCTGCTCTCGCTCTTCACGCTCAACCGCCTGGGGCTGAACGCCTCGGGCAACGCCGTGATCTTTGTGTTTGTGGGCGTGATCGTGGTGGCCGTCCAGGGCGGCCTGATTGGCCCGTGGAGCCGGCGCTTCGGCGACCGGCGGCTGGTGTACCTGGGCCTGGCCACCCTGGCGGTGGGGCTGGCGCTGACGGCGCTGACGCCCGCCCAGCCCGTGCCCTGGTATGAGCGGGCTGCCCTGACGGCCGAGTTGACGACGCGCGGCAACGCCGCCGCCGGCCACACCAACCCGGCCGTGACCGGCGAAGTGCCCATTGCGCTGCCAGACGAGGCCAGCCGCGGTTGGCTGGGCCTAGCCTGGATCCTGGTGGCGATGGTGCCCGCCTCCATCGGCGGCGGCATCCTCCAGCCGGCCATCAACAGCCTGATCACCAAGCGCGTCTCTCCGGCCGAGGTGGGCGGCATGCTGGGGGTCTCAGCGGCGCTGTTGAGCGGCGCCAACGCCGTGGCGCCGCTGTTGGGCGGGGCGCTGTTTCAGGCCTTGGGTTCCACGGCGCCGTTCCTGGCCGGCGGAATCAGCCTGGGCGGGCTGTTGATCGCCGCCCTGTACCTCATCCGGCCCGGGCGGGAGGAAGCGGCGGCGGCCGGCCTGGCGCGCGGCGGCGCCCACTGACGGTGTTGAGGGAGGCTTCGTACAGTTGAAGCAGC
>JAEURL010000539.1 GCA_016789165.1 Anaerolineales bacterium
CGCGCCCGCCTGAGCCGCGGGCCGGGGCCCCGCCCGGCGCCGGCGGCCTGGCCGCCGTGATCGCCGCGCACAACGAGGCGGAGGTCCTCGGCCCGGCGCTGGCCAGCCTGCGCGCGGCCGTGGCGCCGCCGGATTTCCTCATGGTCATTGCCGATCATTGCACGGATGCCACCGCCGACCTGGCGCGGCAGGCGGGTGCGGAAGTCTGGGAGCGCCAGGAAGGCGCCGGCAGCAAGGGCGCGGCCCTGCGCTGGCTGTTCGCGCGCGGCGCCCCTGCGCTGGCGGCGGCGGCGTACGTGGTTGTCTTCGACGCCGACACCACCGTCCACCCCGAGTTTTTTGTCCATCTGCGGCTGGCCCTGGCGGGCGGGGCGGACGCCGCCCAGGCCTTCGTCCAGCCCGTCAACTACGCGAACTCGCCGGCGGCGACGCTGGCCGCTTACTCGGAACTGCTGTCGCAGCTGGCCGATGACCGGCTCCGCACGCGCCTCGGCTGGCCCGTGCCGCTGCGCGGGACCGGGATGGCGCTCCGAACCGAGCTGTTCAGCCGGCTGCAAGCCCGGCTGAGGACCCAGACGGAGGACGTGGAGCTGTCGCTGCTCTTGCTCGAGCAGGGCGCCCGGGTGGTCTTCGTGCCTGAGGCCGTCCTGTATGACCCCAAGCCGCCCGACGCCCAGCGCGTCGCGCGGCAGCGGGCGCGCTGGCTGGCCGGCCTGGCGGAGGTCTGGCGGCACTACTGGCCCCTGGTGGTGCGGCAGCTGGGGCGCGGCCCGGCGGCCTGGTCACTCTTGCAGGCGATCCTGCTCAAGCCCAAGACCCTGTTTGCCGCCGCCAAGTTCCTGGCCTTGGCGGCCGTGCTGATCTTTCCGGTCGGCCTGGCCTGGCGCGCCGGGGCCGCCCTGCTGCTGGCCGGCGACCTGCTCTATTACGGCCTGGGGCTGGGCCTGGTGCCGGCCGCTGACCGCCGGCGCTTTGCGCGGGCCCTGCTGCTGGCGCCTCTGTACGGCTGGGTCTGGGGCAAAAGCCTGGTGACCGCCTGGCGGCACCGGGGCGGTTGGCTCAGCGTGCGCCGGTAAATGGCCGTGGGCCCCAGCCTGTCGGTCGTCATCCCGTGCTATAACGAGGCCCAGCGCTTGCCCGGGCTCCTCGATGCCCTGGCCGGCCAGACCCATCCACCGGACGAAATCCTGGTCGTGGACGGCGGCTCCCCGGACGGCACGGCGGCCGCCGCCGAGGGCTGGGGCGCCGCGCACCCCGCCCGGCGCCTGCGGGTGCTGGCCAACCCGGAGCGTCACATCCCGCACGCCCTCAATCGCGGTATTGCCGCCGCCCAGAGCGAGGTGGTGGCCCGGCTGGACGGCCATTGCCGGCCGGCGCCCGATTATCTGGAGCGCTGCCTGCGGGCGCTGGCCGATTCCGGCGCCGAGGTGGTGGGCGGCGGCTGGGATGTGCGCCCGGGCGGGCCGGGTCCAGTAGCCGCCGCCATCGCCCGGGCGGCCAGTTCTCCGCTGGGTGCCGGCGATGCCCAATACCGCCGGTTGGCCGGGGCCGAGCCAGGCGCGGTGGATACCGTGCCGTTTGGGTGTTTCCGGCGCGCTACCTGGGAGGCGGTGGGCGGCTTCGACGAGAGCCTGCTGACCAACGAGGATTACGACTTCAACTGGCGCGTCCGCCAGCGGGGCGGGCGGGTATGGCTGGACCCCCGCATCCGCTGCGAGTACTATGCGCGCGCCTCCCTGGGCGCCCTGGCGCGCCAGTATTGGCGTTACGGCTGGTGGAAGGCGCAGATGCTGCGCCGGCAGCCCCAATCCTTGCGCGGGCGGCAGGCTGCGCCGGCCGCGTGGGCGGCGGTCGCCCTGCTCGGCTGGCTGCCGGCCCTCGTCTGGCGCCCGTGGCTATGGGCATTCGGCGGCCTCTGGTCGATTTATCTCCTGGTTCTGGCCGGCGATGCCGTCCGGCGGGCCGGCGGCGCGCTGGCCCAAACGGTGGCGCTGGCCGGCGCCTACGTCGTGATCCACTTCGGCTGGGGGCTGGGTTTCTGGGCCGGGCTGATTCTGGGCCGGCGCCATAGTCGCTCCCGGTGATTGCGGGTAAAATTCCAAGCGTTCGCGTTGCGGCGGCCGGCACCACGCCTCCCCGCTAGGGCCTTTCTGCTCACCCACGCGTCAGCCGGGGTGTTGTGTCATCGATAACGTATCCTTCTCCGGGCGGGGCTGCCCGTCTGCCCGCCCTCGTGCGCTGGCTGCGCAATGCTCTGCGTCAGCCGGGCCAAAAGTTCGTCGTCTTGCTGGCTGGGGATACGCTTGCGGCCGCCGCGGCTCTGTTCGCGGCCCTGTGGCTGTGGGCGGTCGCGGCCGGCGTGGCGTTTGGGCCGGCCTTCCTGGCCGCCACCCCCCCCTGGCTCCTGATCCTGGTCCCGGCCTGGCTGTTCCTGAACCTGCCGCTGTATGACCTGCGGCGGGCGGCCAGCCGGATCAGCACGGCGCGCAGCCTGGCCCTGGCGGCCGGGCTGGCGGCCGTCATCTACTTCGCCGTCTTCTTTTTCTTCCCGCGCGATGTCCTGCCGCGCCTGGTGGTCCTGTACTTTTTCCTGGGCGGCCTGGGCCTGACCCTCACCTGGCGGCTGGTCTATATCGGCGCGCTGGAGTCCGAACTGCTGCAGCGGCGCCTGATCATCGTCGGCGCCGGCTGGTCCGGGCGGACCCTGCTGCACGCCATCCGGATGCATCAGCCGCGGCACTGGGCGGTGACGGGCTTCATCGACGACGCCCTGGACAAGCACGGCCAGGTCTACCTGGGGGTGCCGGTGCTGGGCGGCGCCAGCGCGCTGGTGAAAGCGGCCCGCCAGCAGGCGGTCACGGACGTGGTGCTGGCCATCAGCGGCGAGCTGCGCGGCGAGACTTTCCAAGCCCTGCTGGATTGCCAGGCGGCCGGCCTGCCGGTGATGCGCATGCCGGCCCTGTTCGAGCAGTTGACCGGCCGGGTCCCCATCGACCACATCGACTCGGACTGGGCCAACGCCTCGTTCATCGAGCCGGCCCAGCAGCGCTTCTGGTACAACAT
>JAEURL010000542.1 GCA_016789165.1 Anaerolineales bacterium
CTGACCGGGCATCCCCTGGAGGCGTCGATCGAGGAAGGCGGTTCGGCATGAACACCCAGACACACTCCGTCACCGATCAGGCGTACCCCACCACCAGACAGCGCGGCCGGCTCGCCGGGAGCTGGTTCCGCATCGTCTGGGCCATCACGGCCAAAGACCTGTGGGACGCGCTGAAGAACAAGAACACCCTGGCGATCCTGGCCACCGTCATGTTGATGGTCGCGTTTTACAAATATCTGCCCGTCTTGGCGGCCGGCGCGCGGCCGACCTACCTGCTCGTCTACGACCCTGGGCAATCCTCCCTCAGCATCGACCTGGAGGCCGGCGGCGTGTTCAAGGCGGTCAGCTATCGGACCTATGACCTCATGATCACGAAGCTGACCGAGGGCGACACGCCCGAATTGGGCGTGGTGATCCCGGCCGACTACGATGCGATCGTGGCCGCCGGCGGCGTGCCGGAGCTGGACGGCTACGTCATGCGCTGGGTGTCGCCGCCGGAGGCCGCCGGCCTGAAGCGCGCGCTGGAGGCCCACATCCTGGAGCTGACCGGCGTCCCGGCCCAGGTGCGCCTGGCCGCCGAGCCCGTCCAACTGCGGCCAGACTCAAAGGGCTATAACGTCACGCCGGCGCTCGCCCTCATGTTCAGCCTGATCATGATCGGCATCACCTTCGTGCCGCACCTGATGATCGAAGAGAAACGCACCAAGACGCTGGACGCCCTGTTGGTCTCGCCGGCCGGCCCCGGCCAGGTGACGGCCGCCAAGGCGCTGACCGGCCTGCTCTACGGCCTGCTGACAGCGGCGGTGGTGTTCGCGTTCTTTGCCAACCTGATCGTGCAGTGGCCGCTGGCCGCCCTGGTCGCCGCGGCCGGCGCGCTGTTCACGGTCTCGGTCGGTCTGGTGCTTGGCACCCTGGTCGAGAACCGGCAGCAACTGATGATCTGGGCCTGGGTCGCCGTCCTGCCGGTGCTGGCCCCCGCCATCATTATCCTGTTGGAAGAGCTGATGCCGGCCGGCGTGGTAGCGGTCAGCCGCTGGCTGCCGGCGGCGGCCATCTTCCAGATGTTCAGCGTAGCGTGCACCGACCAGGGCGCGTTCCTGCTCTGGGGGCCGTGGCTGGGCCTGCTCCTGCTCTGGACCGCGCCCTTTTTGGCCGCCGTCGTCTGGCTGGTGCGCCGCGCCGACTGGTGAAGGAGAGACCCCGATGACCACTCCGGCAACCACACCTGAGAACGCCCAGCCACGGGCAGCCCGCCGGGACAGGCGCGGTTGGCGGAACGCGTTGCGCATCCTGGGCGCCATTGCGCTCAAGGACATCGCCGACGCGCTCCGCAACCGGACCATCCTGGCGTTGATGATCGGCGTCGGCCTCATGCTGCTGACGGGCATGGCCCTGCCGGCCCTGCTGCAACTGAATCCAAAACCACAGGCCATCATCTTTGACCCGGATAAGTCCCGGCGGCTGCGCTCGCTGACGGCCCGGGACGAGTTCGGTCTGACGCTGGTGGACTCGCCGGCCGAAGTCGCGGAAGGCTTGACCAGTATGCCGCGCGCCGCCATCGGCCTGATCATGCCGCCCGGTTCACTGGGAAGCCCGGCCGGCGGCCCGCCGGGAGCCGTCACCATCCAGGGATACTATGCCCACTGGATGGATCCGGCCGCGGTGGCCCAGCAGGCCGCTTTTTTCGAGGCGCAGTTGAGCGCGGCCGGCGGGCAGACCGTCCGCATCGTCACCGATGGGCACGCCGTGTACCCGGCCCTGGACTGGGGCGGCCACCCCTTTCTGTTCTCCGTAACGGCCGGCTTGATCCTGCTGATCGTCGGGCTGGCCATCGTGCCGCACCTGATGATTGAGGAGAAGGAGGCGCACACCTTCGAGGCCCTGCTCGTATCGCCGGCGCGGATGAGCCAGGTGGTGCTGGGCAAGGCGGTGGCCGGGATCTTCTATTGCCTGACCGCCGCCAGCGTGGTCTTTGGGCTCAACGCCTGGATGGTCGTCCACTGGGAGATCGCGTTGCTGGCGGCGCTGCTGGGGGCGGCCTTCGGCGTGTCGGCCGGCCTGCTGATCGGCACGCTGGTGGACAATCCGGCCACGCTCAGCCTGTGGGTGGGCGTGCTGCTGATCCCGCTGCTGGTGCCGACCTTCGTGGGGTTTTTCGAGAACACGCCGATGCCGGAGATCGTGCGCGCGGCTGTCCCCTACCTGCCGTCGGTGGCCATGATGAAGCTCGTCAAGATCGCCTTGGCCGGCGACCTGGCGGGCGCGCCGATCCTGTTCAACGCCGCCGTCCTGCTCAGCGCCACGGCCCTGATCCTGGCGCTGACCGTCTGGCAATTACGCCGGATGGAGGTGTGACGGGGTCGGAACCGATGAGCCGCCGCGCCGCCTGACAAACCATCCAGCGCGGCCGGGCTACGCTCTTCTGGCTGTTGACCCGCGGGGTAGGCGTTTCCCGCCCGGCGCTGGATTGCCCGGACGTGGTGGTGCTCGGCTGGAAAGGCTGGCCGGCGAGGTGGCCAGCCGGACGATCACGGACCAGGCGGCCGCCGACGTAGGCGATCTGCGCCTGACGCCAGGCTGCGTGGAGATCAGCTTGTGGGGGCGGCCTCTATGGCACCCGGCCGGCGCTGGAGGTGATGCGACGCTATCCGCGGAGCGTGCGCAGCGTCCACCGCTCCCACCCCGCCCAGGAGGCCGATTTCTTTGAAACCGTCCTGCGCCTGAATGTTCAGCCGCGGGCCGCGTGATCACCAACACACTGACGGACGAGAGCCCCACGGCCAGCCGGGCAATTTCGCGGCCATCAAACGTCTTCAGCGCCCCCGGACCGGCTGGAGC
>JAEURL010000545.1 GCA_016789165.1 Anaerolineales bacterium
CGCGCCCGCCGCGCCGCGCTGGAGGTCAAGCGGGCGGAGCAGGCGGCGCCCGCTGATCCGGCGGTCGTGCTGCTGGTGGGCTGCGGCCTGCCGTTTGAGGACAAGCGCATCGTCATCGTCGATCCCGAAACCGGCGAACCCTGCCCGCCGGGGACGATTGGCGAGATCTGGCTGGCCGGCCCGCACGTGGCCCAGGGCTATTGGGGGCAGTCGGAGGATACCCGGCAGACTTTCCAGGCCCGGCTGGCCGGCGGCGAGGGGCCTTTCCTGCGCACGGGCGACCTGGGCTTCCTGGATGACGGCGAGCTGTTCATTACCGGCCGCATCAAGGATCTGATCATCATCAACGGGCGCAACTACTACGCCCAGGATTTCGAGCAGACGGTGGCGTCCTGTCACCCGGCCCTGCTGCCGGGCGGCGGTGCGGCCTTTGCCGTCACCGAGCCGGCTGGCGAGCAGCTGGTCATCGTCCACGAGGTCCGGCCGGACTCCGCGCCCCTGAACGTGGACGAAGTGGCGGGCGCCATCCGCGCCGCGGTGGCCGCCGAGCAGGAGCAGCCCGTGTACGCCGTGCTGCTGGTGCGGGCCGGCTCGCTGCCCCGCACGCCCACGGGAAAAATCCAGCGCTACAAGTGCCGGGAGCAGTACCTGGCCAGCCGTCCGCCGGCCGCGAGCACCTGACCGCGCCGGCTGCCCAATTGGGGGAGGCAAGCGAACCGACTATGTCTGACCAACCACAACCCTTTGATCTGATTGGCGCCAGCGTCCTGGCTGGCCGCGCCACGCCGATGCCGGCGCCCGCCGACCTGGAGCCGCGCACGCCCCTGGAGCAGGCCCTGGCGCGCCTCTGGCAGGCGGTCCTCAAAGTCCCCTCGTTCTCGCGCCTAGACAACTTCTTTGCCCTGGGGGGCGACTCCTTGCTGGCCACCCAGGTGGTCGCCCGCGTGCGGGACGAGCTGGGCCTGGAGGTGCCGCTGCGGCAGCTGTTTGAGACGCCCACCCTGGCGGGGATGGCCGACAAGCTGGAGGCCGTTCAGCGCCAGGCGCTGGGGCTGGAGACGCCGCCCTTGCGGCCGATGCCCCGCCATGGCCCGATCCCGCTCTCGCTCTCGCAGGAGCGGATGTGGTTCATCCAGCAGCTGGATCCCACCAGCGCCGCCTACAACGTGCCCGGCGCTATGCGGTTGACAGGCGACCTGGACGTCGGCGCGCTGCGCGGCGCCCTGGCCGCAATCGTCCGCCGCCACGAGAGCCTGCGCACCGCTTTCACGGTCGTCGACGGCCAGCCGGCACAGGTGATCCGGCCGGCGGCCGACGTGGAGATCGCCGAGATCGACCTGCGCGGCGAGCCGGAGGCCGAGCGCGAGGCGCGGGCGCGCGCGCTGGCCGAGGCCGAGGCCAGCCGGCCGTTTGATCTGAGCCGCGCGCCGCTGGCCCGCCTGGCCGTGCTGCGCCTGGCCGCCGCCGACTGGATCGTGGTCTTCAACGTCCATCACACCGTGTCCGACGCCTGGTCCATGGGGGTCTTCATGCGCGAGATGACGACCCTGTACGCGGCCCAGCACGCCGGCCGGCCGGCCGAGCTGCCGCCCCTGGCCGTCCAGTATGCCGATTTCGCCATCTGGCAGCGCGGCTGGCTGCAGGGCGAACTGCTCGAGCGCCAGATCGCCTACTGGCGCAAACAGCTGGCTGGCTGCCCGCCCCTGCGCCTGGCCGCCGATCATCCTCGGCCGGCCGTGCAGACCTACCGCGGCGCCCAGCACTGGGTGAATCTGCCGCCCGGCCTGCTGGGGGACTTGCGCCGCCTGTGCCAGGCCGGGGACGCCACCGTGTTCATGGGCTTGCTGGCCGCCTTCCAGATCCTGCTGGGCCGCTATTCCGGCCAGGCGGACTTCGCGGTGGGCGTGCCCATTGCCAACCGGCGCTGGCAGGCGGCCGAGGAAATTATCGGCAGCCTGGTGAACACCCTGGTGCTGCGCGCCGACTTGGCCGGCGACCCGGAGTTCACGACGCTCCTGGCCCGTGTGCGCGAAACCGCGCTGGGCGCCTTCGCCCACCAGGACATGCCCTTCGCCAAGCTGGTGGCCGAACTGCAGCCGGAGCGTGACCTGAGCCGCTCGCCCCTGATCCAGGTCATGTTCAACGTCATCAACGTGCCCATGCCGGAGCTGACCTTCCCCGGCCTGGAGCTCAAGGTATTTGAGCTGGAGCGCTACGCCGCGCAGTTTGACCTGACCCTGACCGTGATCGATCTGGAGTGGATGCAGCGCGTCAGCCTGGAATACAACACCGACCTGTTTGACGCGCCCACCATCGAGTGGATGCTGGACCACTACGTGGCCCTCCTGCTTGGCTTGGTGCAGGATCCCGGCCGGCGCCTGTCGGAGTTGGCGCTGCTCACCCCGGCTGAACGCGAGCTGCTGCTCCACACCTGGAATGCCACCGCGGCCGCGGCGCCGGCCGAGCCGAGCCTGGCGCAGGCGTTTGCGGCCCAGGCGGCGCGCACCCCGCGGGCCGTGGCGGTCTGGGACGAACACCGCCGCTTGACCTACGCCGAGCTCGACCAGCGCGCTAACCAGTTGGCCCGCTATCTGCGGGCGCACGGCGTGGGGGCCGAGAGCCGCGTGGCTGTCTGCCTGGAACGCTCCGCCGAGACCGTGGCCGCGCTGTTGGGAGTGCTCAAGGCCGGCGGCGCCTTTGTGCCGCTGGACCCGGCTTATCCCCGCGACCGCCTGGCCTTCATGCTCCAGGATTCCGCGGCGGCCGTACTGCTGACCCAATCGCACCTGGCCGCCCAGCTGCCGGCGCCGGAGGGCCGCCTGATCTGCCTGGACACCGTGGCCGAGGCCGTGGCGCGCGAGTCGGCCGCCGAGCTGGAGCCGGCCGCGCTCACGCCGGAGAGCGCCGCCTACGTCATCTACACCTCCGGCTCAACTGGCCAGCCGAAAGGCGTGGTCGGCCCGCACCGGGCGGCGCTCAACCGCTTTGCCTGGATGTGGGAGCGCTATCCCTTCTCGCCCCTCGACGTCGCCTGCCAGAAGACGGCCCTGAGCTTTGTCGATTCGATCTGGGAGCTGTTTGGGCCGCTGCTGCGCGGCGTGCCGACGGTGGTGATCCCGGAGGCCGTCGTCAAGGACCCGGCCCGGCTGGTGGCGGCCCTGGCGGCTGAACGCGTGACGCGCCTGGTGCTGGTGCCTTCCCTGCTGCAAACGCTGCTGGAGACGGTGCCGGATTTGGCCGAGCGGCTGCCCGACCTGCAGCTGTGGGTGAGCA
>JAEURL010000548.1 GCA_016789165.1 Anaerolineales bacterium
AGCTGCGGCCAGGCGTCGACAAAAAAACAGCCGGGGCACTAGGCCTCGGCTGTTTTTGTTGCTCAGCAGAACTCAGGGGGATTTAGAAGCGCCAGTTGCCGCCGCCGCCGCGCCGGTCACGCCCGCCGCCGCCGCTGCCGCCGCGGCGATCACGCCCGCCGCCGCCGCCACCACCACCGCGGCTGCCGCCGCCGAAGCCACCGCCGGCCGGGCGCTCTTCACGCGGCCGCGCGATATTGACCGTCAACTCGCGGTCGCTCAGGCGATAGGCGTTGAACATGCTGACCGCCTTCTGGGCCTCCGCCTGATTGCTCATCTCGACGAAGCCGAAACCCTTCGAGCGCCCGGTGTCACGATCCTTGATGATGGCCACCGAAGTGACCGTGCCGGCTTGGGCGAACAGCGTCCGCAGTTCATCCTCCGAGGTGCTGTAGGCCAGATTGCCGACATAGAGCTTGTTGTTCACTGAAGAAATCTCCCTGAGATTGAAAAGCGCCGCCCAGTTCACAAGAACTTGGGCGGCGCAAGGCGCACAAATCCTGCAACAAAGACAGACACATTATACCATATTTCTTATCCAACGGAAGCCATCCTCCCCAACATGACTTTTGGCAGGGCCAGGATCCCCAGCCGGGGGCTGGGAATGGGCCGGCCGGCCGGCGTACAGTCAGGGCAAGTTACCGCCCGAAGCTGTAGGAGGCTTTATGTCCGACCTGATCCTGGAAATCGATTCTGTCTACGCCGCCTATGGGCGCCCTCGCTCGCTGTTTACCTTGGGGGCGGGTGGTGCCGGCCGGGTGGAGGCCTTGCGCGGCGTCTCCCTGAGTGTGGCGCGCGGCGAGATCTTCGGCCTGCTCGGGCCGAATGGCGCCGGCAAGAGCACGCTGCTGGCCTGTGTGGAAGGCCTGCACCAGCCGGAGGCTGGAATGGTGCGCGTGGCCGGCCTCCCGCCAGCCCAGGCCAAGGGCCGGCTGGGGGTGCAGCTGCAGAAGGCGGCCCTGCTGGACGACCTGACTGTGGCGGAGCTGATCGAGGTCTACGCCGCGCTCTACAACGCCTTCCCCAGCCGCGCTCAGATCGACGACCTGCTGGCCCGCTTTGGCCTGGTCGAACAGCGTAACCGGCTGGCCCGCCACCTCTCCGGCGGCCAGCAGCAGCGCGTGGCTCTGGCCGTGGCCCTGGCCGCCGATCCCGAGATCGTGCTCCTCGACGAACCCACCGGCGCCCTGGACCCGCAGGCCCGCCGCGTGGTGTGGGACCTGATCCGCGGCCTGCACGACGAGGGCCGCACCGTGCTCCTGACCACCCATGCCATGGAGGAGGCCGAGGCGCTGTGCGGCCGGGTGGCCATCATCGACCAGGGCCGGATCATGGCCTGCGGGACGCCGGCCAGCATCGTGGCCGGCCTGGAGGTGCGCCCGATGCTGAAGGCGCTGACCGAGCTGCCGCTGGACCAAGTGCGGGGCCTGCCGGGCGTCCACTCCGTCCGCTACACCGGCCAGCATCTGGAGGTGGAGACCAGCGAGCCGCAGGCCACCCTGCCGGCCCTGCAAGCCCTGGCCGCGCGGCTGGGCCGTACCCTCGGCGAGATCAGCCTGCGCCAGCCCAACCTGGAAGATGCTTTCCTGCGGCTGACCGGCCGCGCCCTCACTGCCTGACCTAACCCGACAAGGAGTTGTCGCCATGCGCCGTTTCCTGGTTCTCACCAAAGCGATCCTGCTCGTCCACCTGCGCGAACGCGCGCAGTTGTTCTGGAACTTCGCCTTCCCGGTTTTCCTGCTGGTCATCTATGCCGCGGTCTTCGGCGGCGACGACCTGGCCAGCTTCATCGCCTGGATGGTGCCCGGCATCATCGCCACCAACATCCTGGCCTTCGGCCTGATCAGCAGCTCCACCCTGATCACCGAGATGCGTACCAAGGGCGTGCTGCGCCGGCTGCAGGCCAGCCCGGTGCCGACCGCGCACCTGCTGGGCGCCTACCTGCTGGTCAACGTGCTCAGCTGCCTGCTGCAGTTGGCCTTGATCATCGTCGTCGCCACGCTGTTCTACGGCCTGCGCGTGCCGCCGGCCAACCTGGCGCTCGCGGCGCCCTGGGTGGTGGTGGCGGTCCTGGTCGCGGTTGTCATCGGCCAGGCCGTGAGCAGCGTGGTGGGCAGCGCCGGCGCGGCTGTGGTGATCGGCCAGGTGCTCTACTTCGGCCAGATGTTCATCACCGACCTGATCATGCCGATCCAATACATGCCGGCCTGGGTCCAGCGCGTGGGCCCGTGGCTGCCCGGTTACGCCATCGCCCAGCTGGTGCGCCCGCCCCTGCAGGAGGGCGTCCTCAGCCCGGAGCTGGGGACCAGCCTGCTGCTGGCGGCGGCCTACACCCTGGTGGCCGGCCTGCTGGCCGCCCGGTTCTTCAAGTGGGAGGCGCGGGCCTGAGGCTGCCGCCCCAGGACTGGTGCGCCGTTACTGTGAGGAGTTCATCACTATGACCACGTCTGCGTCCAAACCCCATGATCTAGAAGCGGCCCTGGCCGAGGTCAGCGCCAGTTCGGCCGGCGGCGCGCCCTTCCTGCTGGCCTTCGGGGCCACCTTCCTGCTCACGGCGCTGCTGGCCTTCGGCCTGCCGCAGCCGACCGTGGCGCTGATCGCGATGTTCCAGGGCAGTCTGGCCCTGCCGGCGGCGCTGTGGCTGGAGCGGCGGCTGGGCTGGCGGCGGATGGCGCCCGACAATCCGCTGCGCGCCCTGTCCGCCCAGTTGGCCATGTCACAGAACCTGGCCCTGCCGGCCTGGATCGTGGCGTATAGCCTCAACCCCGGCGTGGTGCCGATGGTGATGGCGGCCACGGGCGCCGCGCACTTCCTGCCCTACGCCTGGCTGCACCGCACGCGCCTGTACGCCGTCCTGGCCGGGGCGCTGTCTTTGGGGAGCTTCGCCCTGCAGCTGGCTCTTAAGGCGGAGGCCTTTCCTTACATCCTGTTGTTTGTAGCCGGCGCCTATTGGATCGCGGCCCCGCTGGTGTACCGCCATGCGGCGCGGCTGGCGCCCCGCCCGGCGGAGGCGGCGCCGCTGGCGGCCGGCGAGATCGGCGCCTGAACCAGGCCGGCCGGGAGGGGCGGCCCGCCACACCCGGCGGGCTGTCCCTCCGCCCAGGACTCCGAGATCCACTTACCTCGGCTTGGCCGGCGTGTCCGTCTTGTTGGCCCTTTACCCGGGCCGGGTCGTCCTCGGCCCGCGCCGTCAGGGCCCTCATGATTGGGCGGCCGGGAGCCAGGTGCGCTGATACTTGGGCTATACTGACGCTATGTCCCAATCCTGGTTGCCTGCGCAACAAGCGATCCCGGCCGCCTCGCCGCGCGTGTTGCAAATGTATGGGCGGTTCTGGGACATCGTCTCGCTGCTGATCTTCAACGGATCGGCGTTGATGATCCTCGTCACCCACTGGGGCGCGCTCACCAACCGGCATTGGAGTGTGGCCGGCCTGCTGCTCGCCCAGGGCGGGCTCTACCTCGTCTGTATTGCCCGGCGCGGCTGGCCGATCCGGCGGCGGTGGCTGGCCGCGTACTTCATCGGCGGCATCACGCTGTGGATCATCATGGGGGTGCTGCAGCCCGAGATGTGGTGGGTGGGGATGACCTACTTCGGGCAGATGTTCGGCCTGCTCCCGCCGCGCGCCACGCTGGTCGGCACCTTGCTGATCAACGTCCTGGTGATCCTCCAGCTCACGCGCTGGGACCTGGCCGAGATCACGCCCAGCCTGCTGATGGGCTTCGGCTTTCAGTGGGCCGGCGGCATGGCCGTCTACCTGTTTATCCACAACGTCATCAAGCCCAGCCTGGAGCGCGGCCACCTCATCGCCCGGCTGGAGGCCGCCCAGCGCGCGCTGGAGGCGGCCCGCGAGAAGGACGTGGAGCTGGCCGCTCTGCGGGAACGCGAGCGCCTGGCCCGCGACCTGCACGACAGCCTGGGCCACGCCCTGGTGGCGATCTCCGTGCAGTTGGAGGCCATCCAGCGCCTGTACCGCGTGGACCCGGAGCGCGGCTCCCAGCATGTGGACGAGCTGAAGGCCCTCACCCGCCGCACCACCGATGAGCTGCGCCGTTCCCTGGCCGGCCTGCGTGCGCCAGGCCTGGGCGAGCGCCGGCTCAGCGAGGCCCTGCCCGCGCTGTGTGTGGAGGCCGGCCAGCGCGCCGGCCTGGCCGTCACCTGCCGGGTGCCGGCGGCGGCGGATGCCCTCTCGCCGGCCGTGGCCGAGACAATCTGGCGGGTGGCCCAGGAGGCCCTCACCAATGTCGAGCGCCACGCGCAGGCCCGCCGCGTGGAAGTGAGCGTGGAGGTTTGGCCGGAGGCCGTGATGGCGCAGGTCCAGGATGACGGCGTCGGCCTGCCGGCCCGGCCGGAAGACTTGCCCGGCCACTACGGCTTGCGCGGCCTGCGCGAACGCGTGGAAGGGTTGGGCGGCACGCTGACGCTCGCCGGCGCCGACGGCACACGGGTGGCGGCGCGTTTGCCGCTTATCCGGGAGACGGCCGCGGTCCGCGAAACACAGGCGGCCGCATGAGCGTGGAAGCCCCGCTGCGCGTCCTGATCGTGGAAGACCAGACCCTGATGCGTCAGGGCCTCAAAACGATCCTGGATTTGGAGCCGGGCCTGGCCGTCGCCGGCGAGGCCGCGGATGGGGAGGCCGGCGTGCGGCTGGCGCTCAGCCTGCGGCCAGACGTGGTGCTGATGGACGTGCAGATGCCCAAGCTGAACGGCGTGCTGGCCACGGCCGAGCTGGTGCGCCAGTGGCCGGCCGCCAAGGTGATCATCCTCACCACGTTTGACCGCGACGATTACGTGTTTCAGGGGGTGCGCGCCGGCGCGCTGGGCTATCTGCTCAAGGATGCGCCGGCCGAGCGCCTGATTGAGACCATTCGGCGGGTGCACGCCGGCGAGGTCTTCATCCAGCCCGAGATCGCCTCGCGGGCGCTGCGCGAGATGGTCCGGCCGGCCGAGCACGCGCTCGAGCCGCTCTCCGACCGGGAGCGCGAGGTGCTGGTGCTGCTGGCCCAGGGCGCTTCGAACAAGGAGATCGCCGAGCGGCTGGTGATCACCGAGGGCACGGTGAAGAACCACGTCTCCAATATCCTGGGCAAGCTCCGGGCCGAGAACCGCACCGAGGCGGCGGCTATCGCGCGCCAGCGCGGCCTAGTATGAACTCGGCTAGCTCGTCCAGGGGCGTTGAGCCCACACCGGAGTTGGCGCGCAGCCGCGGCGGGCGCCAGCGCGGCCTAGTATGAACTCGGCTAGTTCGTCCAGGGGCGTTGAGCCCACACCGAAGTTGGCGCGCAGCCGCGGCGGGCGCCAGCGCGGCCTCCGGGGCTGATTACTGGCCGATGGCCCCGGCCCAGTAGGCCTCCAGCCGCGCGGCGGTGTGGGCCAGGGTGGCCGCGCGGTAGTCCGCCAGGCGGGCCAGAGGCACGCGGGCGAAGACGCGCTCGTTCATGGCCGCCGGCGATTCCACCAGCCGCCGGAAGGCCTCCGGGTCCACTCCCATTCGTTCCGCAAAGACCGCAATCGTGGCCGCCTGCCCGTCGCCCTGCAGCTGCTCGGCCACCTGATCACGCCAGCGCGCCAGGTGGGCGCCGGTGACGAAGGGCAGCCAGCCGGCCCCGCGTTCGCCGCCGGCATCCGGGCCAGGCGGCCGCGCCCGGGCCAGCGCCGGGCCGGTCTCGGCCGGCAGGGCCTGCAAATCTTCGGCGTCCCAGTAAGCGCGCAGGGCGTTGTGCAGGTAGATGCGTTCCGGGAAGGCGCCCCAGGTCTGGGCCGGCCCGAAGACCGGCTCGAAGATCGCGCGCACCCACTCCACGTCGAATTCCAGGTGGGCCAGGTAGCCGGCCAGGAACGCGCTCTGCGCGGCGGGCAGGCGCGCGGGCTGCGCCAGCTCCGGAAAGAGGCGCAGCAGCGTCTCCACCGCGGGCGGCGAGGCCGCCAGCGGGACCGAAAAAAAGTGGGTGGCCTCGCGGGCCTGGCCGGAGACAGTCTGCACGTCCGGGGCGATGTTGCCGAGCAGGAAAGCCGGCCAGTCCGCGTCCAGACGGGCGCGCCAGGCGGCGGAGAGCAGCGGCCGCAGGTCATAGGCGACGCGCAGGTGATTGAATGGAGTCGGCATAATCCGGTTAGCGCGCGGCTAACGCCGGCCGGCGTCAGCGCGGGATTGACGTCAACGGGGAGAGTATAATCAAAAAAGACGAGGCCAAGATGCAAAGCAAACTCGGGCAGGTCCTGCGGCTGTGGCTGCTGGCCGGCGCGCTGGCTGGCTTCTTGTGCGGCGGCGCGCAGGCCCAAGGGACGGGCGGGCGCGTCCTGCGCCTGATCTGGGATGGGCCGCTGACACCGCCGCTGCTCACCTATCTGGAGCGCGGCTTGGCCCAGGCGCAGGCCGAGGCCGCCCCCTTCATCATCCTCCAATTGAACACGCCCGGCGGCCAGCTCGACCTGATGGAGAAAGTGGTGGCCCAGCTGCGCAACAGCGCCACGCCGGTGGTGGTGTACGTGGCGCCGCGCGGGGCGATGGCCGGCAGCGCCGGCACGTTAATCACCCTGGCCGGCCACGTGGCCGCCATGGCGCCGGAGACCGCCATCGGGGCGGCCAGCCCGGTGGGCGGCCAGGGCGAGGACCTGGGGACCACCCTGGAGGCCAAGCAGAAAGAGGCCACCATGGCCCTGGCCCGCGGGCTGGCCGAGCGGCGCGGCCCGGCGGCCGTGCGGCTGGCCGAGGCCACCATCGACACGGCCGAGGCCGTCACCGCCTCCGAGGCCCTGGAGGCCGGGCTGATTGACTTCATCGCCGTCGACTTGCCGGACCTGCTCCGCCAGGTGGACGAGTTCGCGGTGCAGGTGGGCGGCCAGCCGCGGACGCTGCTCACGCGCGGCCTGATCGTGGCCGACGTGAACATGACCTGGGTGGAGCTGGTGCTCAATCAGCTCACCAACCCCAATATCGTCTTCTTCCTGCTCTCGCTGGGCGGGCTGTTGATCTACGTCGAACTGCAGACGCCGGGCGGCTGGGTGGCCGGCTTCCTGGGCGCGGTCTGTCTGACGCTGGCCTTCTACGGGCTGGGCGTGCTGCCCGTCAACTGGTTTGGCCTGGCCTTCATCGTCATGGCCTTTGTGCTGTTCGGCATTGACCTGTACGCCCCCTCGCACGGCGGCCTGACGCTGGCGGGCATGATCGCGCTGATCGTCGGGGCCTTGGTGCTGTTTAACTCGCCCGGCTCGCTGCCGTTTTTCCGCGTCAACGTGCCGCTGGTGGTGGGCACGGCCGTGGTGCTGGGCGGCACCATGCTGGCTTTGCTGACCTACGCCCTGCGCACCATCCGCCGGCCGGCCCTGCAAGGCGCGCAGACCCTGGTCGGCCAGCCCGGCGTGATGCGCTCGCCCGAGTCCGCCCAGGTGGCCGGCGAGCTGTGGACGGTGGAGCCGGCCGAGCGCGGCCAGCCGCTCCAGCCCGGCGATGCGATTGAAGTGGCCGAAGTTAAGGGCCTGCGCCTGCGCGTCCGTAAATCCCGGTCGTAGGCGCCGCCTGCGCCCGCCAGCCTTAGGAGAGATGGCATGTCCTCACCCTCCCGCTACCGGCTCACCATGCGCAAAGGTCCGCTGCCGGGCAAGTCCTTTGATCTGGTGAAGTCGCTGCTGACGATCGGCCGCGAGGTGAAGAACGACCTCGTCGTCAACGACGCCGAGGTCTCGCGCCAGCACGTGCGCCTGACCGAGCAGCCGGGAGGGTATTGGGTGGAGGACCTGGCCAGCACCAACGGCGCTTTCGTCAACGGCCAGCGCCTGTCAGGCCCGATGGCGCTGCGCTCGGGTGATGTGCTGGGGCTGGGCAGCACGGTGGAGTTCGAGTACACGGTCCAGCCCGGCGCGGAGCAGACCGTGGTGGCCGGCCAGCCGGCCGCGCCCGAGGCCCTGCCCGTCAACGAGCCGGTGCTGGTGCCGCCGCCCGCGGCGGCCGCGCCGGACCCCGTTCCCGCCGCGCCGCCC
>JAEURL010000579.1 GCA_016789165.1 Anaerolineales bacterium
GCTCAAACCAGACGTGATTGTGCGGCATCATCCCCAGGCCCACCACCTCGCGCCGGATGACCACCAGTTCCTCCGGCCGCACCTGGCGGACGAGCGCGCCCTCCGGCCGCGGGCGGGTCAGGACGTTCACGCCCCACGGCCAGGCCACACGCCCCAGCCAGACGTCCGGGCCCTGCGGCAAAGGCGCCACCTGGGCGGCGGCGGGCCGCCGGCCCAAGCCGGCCGCCAATCCCGCGCCGCCGGCCGCCGCCGCGCCGGTGAGCTTCAGAAAGTTGCGTCGCGAAAGCATACCCGTCAGTGTAACCAACAATCCTTAATGCCAGATATCAAAAGCCGGACGACACCCGCCGCCCGGCCCGGCCTACGCCCGGCCATGTTACCCGGGGAGGCCCGCCCCGGCAAGCGGCCCCGCTTGGGCCGGCTGGATTTGGCCCCGGTTTGAGCCGCGGGCGGGCGGACATTGCGGTCCGGCACGCCTCTGCTATGGTGAGGCCCTCAGGAGGGCCTTCATGCGCATCCATCATCCCCCCCTTGCGTCTCGCGTCCGCGCCGGCTGCGCGGGCCTGCTGGTGCTGGCCGCGCTCCAGGCGCCGGCCGCCGTCCGCGCCCAGGAGCCGGTCAGCCAGGAGATCGGCGCCGCCGGCGGCAGTGTGGCCTGCGCGGGCTGGCAGATCACGGCGCCGGCCGGCGTGATCCCCGACGGCAGCACTGTGGAATGCGGATCTTATGATCCCAACGTCGCCCCGACGGCCCCGGCCGGCTACCAGGCCCTGCGCCGGACGATCAACGTGCTGGTGGCCAGCCCGGCCGGCGAATACATCAGCCAGTTCAACCCGCCGCTGACCGTCTGCGCGGCCCTGAGCGAGGCCGAGCTGGCCGGCGGGGCCGTGACCATTGTCACCGGGCCGGCCGAGGGGCCGTGGACGGTGCTGCCGACGACCGTCACCGCCAGCACGCGCTGGGCCTGCGCCAGCGCCAGCCACCTCTCGCTGTTCGATCTGGTGCGCGGCGGGAGCGGCAGCAGCCCGACCACCGCCAGCCCAGCCGCGCCGGCCGCCGCCGGCGCCGGGAGCTATCGGGTCCAGGCCGGCGACACGCTCTTCCGCATCGCCCTGCGCTTTGGCACGACCGTGGCCGCCCTCCAGGCCGCCAACGGCCTGACCGGCACCCAGATCCTCCCCGGCCAACTGCTGGCCATCCCGGCGGCCGGCGGCCGCTACGTGGTCCAGGCCGGCGACACGCTCTTCCGCATCGCCCTGCGTTCCGGCACAACCGTGGCCGCCCTCCAGGCCGCCAACGGCCTGCGCGGCACCACCATCTATCCGGGGCAGGTGCTGAGCCTGCCGGGCGGAACCCTAACCGCCGCGCCGGTGGAGAGCGCCGTCGTCGCGGCCGGGGGCGCGTACGTGGTCCAGGCCGGCGACACCCTGTTCAGCCTGGCGCGCCGCTTCGGCACCACCGTGGCCGCGCTGCAAACCGCCAACGGCCTGACCTCGGCCGCCATCTACGCCGGCCAGGTCCTGCGCGTGCCGTAGCCGCCGCCGGACGAAAATAAAGACGGCGCCGGCCGGACCGGCGCCGTCTTTTTGTTTTACAGCTTCACGCCGCGCAGGCGCAGGCTGTTGCTGACGACGAAGACTGAGCTGAACGCCATGGCCGCCGCGGCCAGCCACGGCACCAGGAAACCCAGGGCGGCGGCCGGGATCAGGATGACGTTGTAGAAGAAGGCCCAGAACAGGTTCTGGCGGATGGTGCGCATCACGCTCTGCGAGAGGCGGATGGCGCGCACCACGCCGCGCAGATCGCCGCTCATCAGGGTGACGGGCGCGGCCGCCATCGCCACATCCGTGCCGGTGCCGATGGCCAGGCCCACGTCCGCCTGGGCCAGGGCCGGCGCGTCGTTGACGCCGTCGCCCACCATGGCGATGACGGGCGCCCGGCCGCCGGCCGTGGGCTGGCCCTGCAGCTGCTTGATGACCGCGGCCTTGTCGGCCGGCAGCACGTCGGCGATCACGCGGTCCACGCCGGCCGCCTGGCCGATGGCCTGCGCCGTCCGGGCGTTGTCGCCGGTCAGCATCACCACCTCCAGGCCCAGCGCCTTGAGCGCCGCCACGGCCTCCACGGAGCCCGGCTTAAGGCTGTCGGCCACCGCGATCACGCCGCTGACCTGGCCGTCCACGGCCACCAGCATCGGGGTTTTGGCCTCGCCCTGCAAGCGCGTCACCTCGCCGGCCAGGCCGTTGAGCGCCAGGCCGCGCGTCTCCATCAGGCGGGGGTTGCCCACCAGCACCTGGGCGCCGTCCACCTCGGCCGCCACCCCCTGGCCGGCGATGGCCGTGAAGCCGGCCGGCGCCGGGACGGACAGGCCGCGCTCGGTGGCCGCCGCCACCACGGCCTCGCCCAGCGGGTGCTCACTGACCCGCTCCACGGCCGCCGCCAGGCGCAGGAGCTCGTCCGCGCGGCCGGCCTCGGCCACGATGTCGGTGACTGTGGGCCGGCCGAGGGTGATCGTGCCGGTCTTGTCCAGGACCACGGTGGTGACCGCGCCGGCGCGCTGCAGGGCCTCCGCCGACTTGAAGAGCAGGCCGGCCTCCGCGCCGCGCCCGGCGCCCACCATGATGGCGGTGGGCGTGGCCAGGCCCAGCGCGCACGGGCAGGCGATGACCAGCACCGCGATGGCGTGGATCAGGGCCGTGGTGAAATCGCCCGTGACCAGGTACCAGACCAGGGCCGTGCCGAGGGCGATGGCGATCACGATCGGCACGAAGACGGCCGAGACCTGGTCCGCCAGCTTCTGGATGGGCGCTTTGCTGCCCTGGGCCTCCTCCACCAGACGGATGATCTGGGCCAGGGCGGTGTCGCGGCCGACCTTGACGGCCTCGAACTGGAAGGCGCCCTGCTTATTGAGGGTGCCGCCCACCACGGCCGCGCCCGGCCGCTTCTCCACCGGCAGCGGCTCGCCGGTCAGCATTGATTCGTCCACGGTCGAGCGGCCGGCGATCACCACCCCGTCCACCGGGATCTGCTCGCCGGGGCGCACCACCACCACGTCGCTCACACGCACGTCGTCGATGGGCACATCGGTCTCGCCGCCGGCCCGGATCAGGCGGGCGGTCTTGGGGCGCAGGCCCATCAGCTTCTTGATGGCCTCGCTGGTCTGGCCCTTGGCGCGCGCCTCCAGGAACTTGCCCAGGATGATCAGGGTGATGATGACGGCCGCGGTCTCAAAATAGACGTGGCCGCCCAGCCAGCCCAAGAGCACGGGCAGCGAGTAGAAGTACGCGGCGCTGCTGCCCATGGCGATCAGCACATCCATGTTGGCCGAGCCGTTGCGCAGGGCTTTGTAGGCGCCCACGTAGTATTGCCGGCCGACGTAGAACTGCACGGGCGTGGCCAGCGCGAAGAGCAGCCAGTTGAACCACGCGACCGCCGCGCGGGCCATGCCCGGCATGGCCGTGTGCGCGGGGGCCAGCAGGAATTCCGGCAACAGGCCGAAATCGCGCGCCATGGAGAGCGTGAAGAGCGGGATCGTGAAGAGCAGGCCCGTCAGCAGCAGCCGGCGCTGGTGGGCGGTCTCGCGTTCGCGCGCGATTCGCTCGGCGTCCTCGGCCTCGCCGGCCACCACCACCACCTCAAAGCCGGCCGCCCGCGCGGCCTCGCGCAGCTCGCCCTGGCTGACCAGCGTGGGGATGTACGTCACCAGGGCCTTCTCGGCCGCCAGGTTGACGGACGCCGTCTGGACGCCCGGCAGGCGGGCCAGCGCGCGCTCCAGCCGGCGGGCGTCGTTGTCGTCGCCCAGGCGGCGCAGGGGCAGCACGGCTTCGCCCACGGCCACGCCGTAGCCGGCCTTCTCGATGCGGGCGATGACGTCCGGCAGGGCCACGGCGGCCGGGTCGAACTCCAGCGTAGCGCGCTCGGAGGCCAGGTTGACGTTGACGTTGGCGGCCGTCGGCAGCTTCTTCAGGCCGCGCTCGATGGTGGCCGCGCAGTTGGCGCAGGTCATGCCCGTGATGGGCAGGGTGAGTTGTTGATTAGCCATGGGCCTCTGCCTGCGCGGACGAGCCGCGCCAAACAAAAAGAGCGGGGGCCGGCCCCGCTCTCTCGGTGCTGGTCCGCGCTTAGGCGGCGGCCGGCTCGGCGGGGTAGCCGATCTCGGCCAGCAGTTTTTCGATCTGCTCGCGGGTGGCCGGAGCCTCGAAGCTGATGGTCACCAGCTTGGTGTCCTGGAGGGCCTGGACGGTCTTGACGCCGGCCAACTCGCCCACCTCGGACTGGATGGTGTGGACGCAGTGGCCGCACGAGATCGCGGGGGCTTTGACGGTGAACGTGGTCATGGGTAGTCTCCTTGAAGGTGGGTCAACAACGGCCGCGCGGCGGCCGGGCTAAACCTTGGTGGCGGTGGTGAACACGTCCGCGATCTCGGTCAGGACGCGCTCGCGCTCCTGGGCGCTGTCGCTCTGGATGGCGGTCACCACGCACGAGTTCAGGTGGTTCTCCAACAGCTGGGCGCTGACCTTGTTGAGCGCCGCCTGGACCGCCTGGATCTGCTTGATGACGTCGATGCAGTAGGCGTCTTCCTCCAGCATCCGCTCAATCCCCTTCACATGCCCGCCGATGCTCTTCATCCGGCGCAGGACGTCGCTCTTGTGTTTGGTTTCCATCTCGTTTCCTACCCCCCCCAGGGGGGATGGGTTGACAGGAATATAGCAATTCTGAACTCAGGAGTCAAGGGCCAATTTCAAAAATCCCCGGGCGGGGTGGGATCAGTGACATCCGGCGCCGGCCGGCCGTGACATTTGGCCGGCGGACCGCCCGGCAAGCGCCCGGAACCTCCCGGCCGGCCCCTTGTGTATAATCCTCGCATGAAGAAGAGCCGGCTGACGCAGCTGGAGGAGCGCATGGAGGCGCTGGTGGAGGGCACCTTCGCGCGGCTCTTCGCCGGCCGCCTGCAGCCGCGCGATATCGCCCTGCAGCTGGCGCGGGCGCTGGAGGACAGCGCCTCCGGCGGCGCGCCGGCCCTGCGCTACGCCGTGCGCCTCAACCCCGCCGACGCGCAGGCCCTGCTGGGCGAGCAGCCGCGCCTGGCCGAGCTGCTGGCCGCCGAGCTGGTGCAGGCCGCGCGCGAGGCCGGCGTCACCCTGCCGCGCGTGCCGGAAGTCCTGATCCTGCCCGATTTGCTGCTCAAGCCGCGCAGTGTGACCGTGACCGTGGAGGCGGCGGCCCTCTCCGACACCGCCGCCGCCGCGCCGGTGGCGGGCGAGGCCGGCCCGGACGGCGCCGGGTCCGCGCCCCCCACCCCGCGCGCCTTCCTGATCCTGGACGGCCAGCGCACCGTGCCGCTCACCCAGGCCATCGTCGGCCTGGGCCGGCGCCTGGATAACCACGTGATCCTGGAAGACCCGCGCGTCTCGCGCGCCCACGCCCAGCTGCGCCTGCGCTTCGGGCGCTACGTGCTGTACGACCTGGGCTCCACCGGCGGCACCTACGTCAACGGCCAGCGCATTCAGGAATGCGTGCTGCGGCCCGGTGACGTGATCTCGCTGGCCGGCGTGCCCGTCATCTATGGGGAAGACGAGGGCCAGGCCGGCGGCCCGCCGCCGGACGCCGCGGCCGGCGAAACCCGCCACCGCCCGGACTTCCCCACCCTGCCGCCCGGCAAACCCTGACCCGGCCGGCCGCCGCGCCATGAGCCCGCTCGAAGCCGTCTTCGCTCTGCGCCTGGTGCTGGCCGCGCTGCTGTACGCCTTCCTGGGCGGCCTGCTGTGGTACCTGGCCCGCGATCTGCGCGGCGCGGCCCGCACCAGCCAGGCCCGCACCCAGCGCCTGGGCCGGCTGACCGTGGTCGCCTCGGACCTGCCCGCGCTCGGCGCCGGCCACCACTATCCGCTGCTGGCCGTCTCCTCGCTCGGCCGCGCCCCCACCAACACCGTGGCCGTGCCGGACGACACCTGCTCACTGGAGCACGCGCTGCTCCACCTGCGCGACGGCCAGTGGTGGCTGGAGGATTTGGATTCGCGCAACGGCACGCGCCTCAACGACGCGCCCGTCACCCAGCCCACCCCGGTCCTGCCCGGCGACGTCATCGCCGTGGGGCAAGTAAAATTGAAGCTCGAACTGGATTAGACGCTCAACAAGGAGCTGGCATGTCCGACCCAATCGTCCTCGGCATCATCGGCGGCTCCGGCCTGTACCAGATGGCCGGCCTGACCGACATCGAAGAGCGCGCGGTGACGACGCCCTTCGGCGCGCCCAGCGATCCGCTGGTCGTCGGCACGCTCGCCGGCCGGCGCGTGGCCTTCCTGGCCCGCCACGGCCGCGGCCACCGCCTGACCCCCTCCGAGGTCAACTACCGCGCCAACATCTACGCCTTCAAGGCGCTGGGCGTGCCACGGATCGTGTCCATCAGCGCCTGCGGCAGCCTGCGCGACGATTACGTCCCCGGC
>JAEURL010000598.1 GCA_016789165.1 Anaerolineales bacterium
GGGCCGGCTGGGCGGCCCAGATACCGGAGATGCACGGATCGCGCCAGCCGGGGCACTCCCCCGGCCGGTGGCGGGTTAACCAGTTGTTTGTTTCGTTAGGATTTTGCGCCGGGGGCGTCTTTGGCCCGTCTCTGGTGGCGCGTCTGTGTATCTCAGCCGCGTCCTCCTATGCCTGAGACCGAAAAGACGCTTGTGAGACGGGTCACATCCGGTACCCGGGTACCAACCGCTGGCTCAGGCCCGCCTGCCGGGGCCTCGGCCGCGACCGTCCCGGATCATCAGATGGTCACGCCCTTGATGCGGGGGAAGGGCTTGCCGGTCGTCCAGTTCTCGAAGAAGGTGGTGAACAGCCGCCAATCCGGATAGGCATTCATCCAGTTCGCCATCGGGATCAGGCCGTCCTTGGTCTTCACCTGGGTGGCCTTGATCTCGGCCGCGAAGGCGCTCACCTCGGCGCGGCCGGCCAGCTGGGCCATCTGGAAGATGCCCAGCGCCACGGCGCCGGAGAGGTACGGCCCAAAGTTAAGCATGTGCTTCTTGAGCCAGGCCCGGGCTTGGGCGATCTCGGCCGCGGTCGGCGGGTTGGAGATGGTGGCCAGGTCCGCGAACCCGTCCCGCGGCCGGACCGAGCCGACGGCGCCCTGCACCGTCGGGTCAAACGTGTACTTGCGGCTCTTGATGTCGGCCAGGATCGCGGGCGTGGCGGCGGCGGTGGTGGCCAGCCGCGAGTGCAGCAGGATCGAGTCGTCGTTGTCGCTCAGCTCACCTTTGACGCCGGATTCGATGTCGCTCTGGGTGCGCCCCTTGCGCCAGTCTTCGGGATCGACCGTGACGCCCTCATAATCAGGCCCCCACTTGGAGAGCTCGGTGATTTGGAGCGGGCGCAGGCCGGTGGCGGCGAGCACCTGGTTCACCGAGGCGAGCGCGGCCAGCGTCGTCGTGCCGTCCCGGTTCCAGGGTTTGCTCCGAAAACCCGGCGTGCGAAAGCGCCCTGTGCCGCGGGCGATGACGTCCTCGATGTAGTCGCGGTTCGCTTTAGGGAGCGCGTCCCAGGCCTTTTTGGCCTGGGCGTCGTCCCGGCCCTGGATCAGGGCATCCCGGATGGCCCACTCCGTCTGCAGGATTTTTTCGGCCCGCTCCTCGGCCGTGCCGGTCAGGAAAGTGTGGTCGTCCTTGGCGTCGTTCCAATCGTAGGCGTGGTTGCCGAGCCAGTGGCCGGCGGCGGCGATGTCGAAGACAACGCGCCAGTTGTCGCTCTGGGCCACCCGCTTGCCGACCAGATAGAACGTGGCCTGGGCGCCGGCGGCATTCAGCGCGGTGAGGACGGTGCGGGTGTTCCCGGCGCTGTCCGGCCCATCGTCATAAGTCAGCTGTACGCGCTGGAGGCGCCCGGCCAGACCGGACCGGGCGATAACGGGCGAGGAGAGCACGGCCTGATTGCCAACCGTGTGCTGCAGGTCCGCCATTTGATTCGCGGCCCGGCCTGGCTCCGTGGGCCGCCGGCCATGGGCCAGGGCTTCAGGCGGATGGGTCCGCGGGGGATGAGCGAACGCGCGCATGGGGAGCTCTCGCTGGACAGGCCGGCGCCCGGCATAGGCCGCGCCGGCCCGCTAACACCTGGGACCAAGATGCCAGACCCGCGTCTCGACGGCGTCCTCCCTGGCGGAAGCGGCATCTCAGCACCGTCAGTTCCGGCCGGCACAAACCCGCCGCGCCGCCAGCGCGCTCACGGGGTCAATAAGCCGGCCCGGCCCAGCCAGTGCAGGCAGTCGTCCACCTCTTTCGCTAGATACGCCCGCAGCCGGCCCGGCTCCGTCAGCCCTTGCCGCACATCGACCTCTGGCAGGGCCAGCTGGCCGGCCGCCAACGGGCCGCTGAGCAGCTCATCCACAATCCCGGCCGCGTCATGCGCGCCGTCCAGGCGGGCGGCCACCAGCCGCGCCAGCGGGTCCAGCTCCACGCGCTCGTGCCGCTGGTTGGTCACCCGCACCACGGCGCCGGCGGCGGTGCGGGTCAGGAGCCGGGTCCAGGCGCTGACGCGCGGATGCGCGCCCGGCGCCACGGCCAACGCCGGCTGGAAGGCGCGCAGCTCCACCAGCGAGCGGCTGTAGACGTGGGCCTGGAGCAGGTTGGCGCACAGCACGGCCTCGTCCTCGGCCGGGTCCAGGGCGGCGGCCCCGGCGGGCAGCCGGGCGCGGGCCGCGGCCACCACCTGCTCAAAGCTCAGGGCGGCCGGCCAGGCAGCGGCCAGGGCCAGCAGCGCCGCCTTGGTGAGCGGATGATTGGTGGCGAACTGGGCTTCGTCCGGGCTGTGGAACTTCTCCACCACGCCGGCCGCCAGATCGGGCGCGGCCGAGAGCGGGCGGGCCGGCGCGGCCACGTACAGGCGCCTGACCCGCGCGGCCTCCAGCTGGCGGTCCAGCGTGACCTCGGCCCGGCACAGCAGGGTCTGCCGGAACTGCCGGTTGCGGATGAAGTCCATGTACTGCTCGAGCGTGATCAGGTCCCGCGCCAGCCCGAGCAGCGCCTGGCCCACGGCCGGCGGAAAGTTGCTGAGCAGCACCGTGCGCAGGTCCACTTCGGACAGATAGAGCAGGTCGTGCCGGCCGGCGTGCGCCATGAACTCGTGAAAATAGACGGGCTCGTTGATGTCCTCCAGCTCGTCGTGCAGCAGCGCGCCATCATGGTATTCGCCCAGGCGTTCGCGCTCCTGATCCAGAAAGGCCTTGTAGGCGTGGACCAGCGCGCCGTAGCCGTGCTGGGCTTCGGCCGCCACCGCGCCGGCCAAGAAGTCCACCAGCCCGCGCGCCTGCACCGCCCGTTCGGCGGGGTCGGCCAGGCTGCGCGTGTGGAAGAGCATCATCTCGCGCAGGCCGCGCAGCATGTGCCAGCCCGGATAGGTGTTGTAGCTGACGTAGGCGATGCCGTGCGGGGCCAGGCTGCGCCGGCAGACGCGCAGCAGCGCGTCGCGGGCGTCGGCCGGTATCCAGGAATACAGGCCATGGGCAATCACGTAGTCAAACTCGCCCAAGCCGGCCTCGGCGGCGGCGCGCACGTCCAGACAGT
>JAEURL010000621.1 GCA_016789165.1 Anaerolineales bacterium
GCGCCGCCTACCTGGCAGCCGCCAACGGCGGCCAGGTGACCCTGGAGCACCTGCTGCACGGGACGCGCCGGGAGATGCAGAAGCTCGGCCGGCTGATGAGCGAGGCGGAAAGCCCGCCGCCGGCGAAGTGAGGCCCCGCCATGCTGGCCCACGCCCCGCTTGTTCGACGTCAGCCCGCCGGCCGCCGGCCGGAGGCCGGGCCGCGGCCCGCCGGCGCGGGGCGCCTCCTGGCCGGCCGCACCGCCGCCCTGCCGGATCTCCAGCACGCCGTGGGAAATAGGGTCGTCAGCCGCCTGTTGCAGCGCGGGCCGACCAGTCCCGCCGACCCGCCGGCCCCGCCGCCGTTCACGGTCACGGGCGCCACGCTGGAGGTCACGCCGAAAGGCACCGACGGCAACCACACGGCCACCCTGAAAGTCAGCGGGGCGCGGCCGAAAGGCAAGCTGCGGGTAGCGGTGGAGGCCGTGCAGAGCACCGGCCACGACCATGCCGGCGCCGGCCGCCCCTTGGGCCGGGTGACGCCGAAGGGGGCGAAGGCCGATGCCAGCGGTGAGGCCACCCTGACCTACACCAGCGGGGTTGTGGCGGGCGAAGAGCGCGTAACGGTCACCGGCGCCGCCAAGCCCGGGGAGACGGCGCCGCAGGCGGCGGTGGCGCTCACCGTGCGCGTGCCTGGCCTCACCGAGCTGCCGGCCGGCGCCGGCTACGAGTTGGTGGGCGCCACCAGCACTCACGCCGCCAATCATTTCGGCACGCCGGAAACAGTCGCGGCCCTGCAGGCCATCGCAGTCGATTTTGCCGCCATCCCTAACCGGGCGCTGGTGGGTCTGGCCGCGCAGTGGGCGGCCAATGCCGTGCTGGAAGCCCTCACCCAAATGCCGGCCGCCCCTGGCTCGACGCGCAAGCTCTCGGTCAGCCGCATGGCCGCCCTCCTGAGCGGGACGGATGCGGCCGGTTTGGCCGATCTGAGCGATGCCCAACTGGGGCAGCTGCGGGACGCCGTGCTCGGCTGGCCGCGGCTGGGTTACAACGACCTCAGCCTGGCGGCCGGCGGGCTGTTTGACATCAAGGGCGATTGGGCGCCTCCGCACAAGACGCACCGCATGGGCCAGACCCTGGACTTTCGCACCAATCACCTGAACGACCTTCACCGGCGGGTGGCGCGCCCCATCATCGAGGCGCACGGCGCGACGGTCCTCAATGAAGGCGACCACTGGCATCTGACGTTTGGTTAGCGGTGATGACGATGTCTCAGGTCACGCTTGCGAAGAAACCCCAGACGGCGCGCCCAGCCCGCGCCCGGCCGCCGGCCGGCCCGGAGCTGGCCGGGCCGAGCGCGCCGGAGGCGCGGCCGTTCTCATCGCCCGGCATCCTGGCGCTGCAGCACGCCGTCGGCAACCGGGTGGTGCAGCGGCTGCTGGCGGCCGGCCCGCTGGTGCAGCGCGCCCATGAGCTGGACGTCTCCGGCGCCCGGCGTTTGGCCACCCGCCAGGGGAACTTCTACCGCTTCCGGCGCGTCCGCGGCCATCGCAACGAGGCCGGCCGGCCGCAGTTCCAGCATCCGGCCACCGCCATGACGGCCTACAGCGGGGCCGGCAACAACGGCCGGGCCGAGATTCACCCGGCCGTGAACACCGCCCTGGACACCCTGATGGCGGCGCTTTTGGCGGAGGGCGCCCGCCTCGACGACGAGAGCCTGAAGCAGGCCCAGGTGCGCAATGGATTCCGCCCCCCCGAAGAGGCCGAGGGCCGGGCCTACCTCGGTGCGCTGCGCAAGACCATCCGCCAGAACCCCGATATCTTTGGCGAGCTGGAATTTCCGGCCGCGCTCGAATCGCAGGCGATCAGCGAACTGGGCTTTACGGGCTCGGCCGCCCACGATGCCTTCCGCGACGCCATCGCCCGGCAGCCGGGCTGGACGGCCGGCCTGGCCCGCCAGCTCATCCAGATCACGGCGGGTTTCAAGGCCCCGCGCGGCGGCTCCACCCATCACTCCGGCCTCGTCGTCGATATCGACTTCCCCTATGCCACCAGCCGCACCAACGTCAATTGGCACGGCGTCAACCGGGAGAACAACCCCGGCGCCCTGCGTTCGGCGGCCGGCGCCTGGCTGAATACCTTCGCCCCGGCTTTCGATTTCGACTCCTACAACACCAACAAAGAAGTCTGGCACATGGAGTGGCGCAACTGGGCCGGCACCGCCGCCGATCCCAACGCCGCGGCCGCCTCCGCCGCCGGGTCCATGCTGGGCGGCGCGGCCGCCGGCGGGGCCGTAAGCGGCGATCGCGCGGCCGGCCCGGTTCAGCGCCGGCCGGGCGCCGGCCCGATGATCCAGCGCGAGCCGGACCAGCCGGGCTGGGCGCGCCCCGCCAAGGGCAGCCCAAACGCCGGCGCGAAAACGATCGGCAAGGTCAAGCGCCTCCCGATCGAGGGCCTGACGGTCGGCAACCGTGCGGCGGACCTGGAGCCTGACCCCGACCGCGCTAACAGCTCGTTCACGAAAAAAGAGACCAGCGAGTCGGCCAAGGGGCGGGCGATTGTGCTCATCCCGGACGGGCTGGACCCCGCGCAGCCGGTCGAGGTGCTGATCCACCTGCACGGGCACGGCGTCGGTTACCGTCTGGAGAAAGGCCTCAAGCAGACGCGCGACGAGGCCCTCGATAAGACCGAGGCGCAGCTGGAGGCCAGCCAGCGCAATATGATCGCGGTCCTGCCGCAGGGCTCGCGTTATTCCGGCTTCGGGAAGTTTGACACCGACGCCTACCTGGCCAAGGTGTTTGAGAAGTTGATCGCCCTGCAGCAGCTCCCGGCCGGCACGCAGCCCGGCCCGGTGGTCCTCAGCGCGCACAGCGGCGGCGGCAATACGGTGACGCAGATCCTGGGCGAAAAAGGCCAGCCGCGCCTGCCCGCCCGCCTGGCCGAGGTGGTGCTGTTTGACGCCATCCATTACAGCCAGCGGGCGAAAGAGGCCGGGCAGGATCCCGATTATCAAGCCCACACGATCCGGGACTGGATCCTGCGCCAGCTGGAGCATGACCTGTCTGAGCTCACCAGCGGCGAGCGCTCCAAGAAGCCCGACCAACAGCTGGAATACTTGAAGACCAGCCTGCGTTTCCGCGGCTATCACACGACCGGCTCCTACGCCCGGCAGTACAAAATCCTGCGCGAGGCCATCGCCGACTGGTTTAAGAGCCAGGCCGGCGCGCTAGGCGGGGACAAGTCCGCGGTGTATCTGGCCCTGCGGGCCAACTACCAGATTGTGGACACCGGCCTGGCCCCGGACGACCACGACGCCCTGATGGGCAAATCGCTAGGTTTTCAAGAGGCGCTCGGGCTGCTCCCGGCGCGTTCCCGTTCCGGCCAAGCGCCGGCGGTGAAGAAATGACCGGCCGCGGCCGGCGCGGGTGGTTCCGTAATCGCCAGCGCTGACCGGCGGCGGTGTTGATCTGGAGGTGATCTGATGTCGCCTGAACCCCTGTCTGAGGAACGCCAGCAGAAGCAGCGCCCGCCCGAACGCGCCGAGCCGCTCCAGCCGCAGGCGGAGCCGGCCTCGCCCTTGTCCGGCCTGCAGCGGATGGTGGGCAACCGCGCCGTCCAGCGCTTGGTGCAGGCCAAGCTGACCGTCGGCCCGGTCAACGACGCCTACGAGCAGGAGGCCGACCGGGTGGCCGAGCAGGTGATGAACGCGCCGGCCCAGCCCGCCGCGCAGCGGATGGGCGAGGAGGAAGAGGCCGTGCAGTCCAAACCGCTGGCGGCCGGCATCAGCCGGCTGGCCCAGCGCTCGGCGGCCGAGGAAGACGAGCTGCAGTCCAAGCGCCTGCAGCGTTCGGGGGCCGAGGAAGACGAATTGCAGTCCAAGGCCCTGCAGCGCTCAGGGGCTGAGGAAGACGAACTGCAGTCCAAGGCCCTGCAGCGTTCGGGGGCCGAGGAAGACGAGTTGCAGTCGAAGGCCCTGCAGCGTTTGGGGGCTGAGGAAGACGAGCTGCAGTCCAAGGCCCTCGTCCAGCGCCGGGGCGACGGCAGTTTCGACGCCGGCGCGGCGGTGGAGGAGCGCCTGGCGGCGCGGGCCGGCGCCGGTTCCCCGCTGCCGGAGGCGACGCGGGGCGTCATGGAGGAGCGCTTCGGCGCGGACTTCTCCGGGGTGCGCGTCCACACCGACTCGGAGGCCGGCCAGATCAGCCAGGACTTGAGCGCCCAGGCCTTCACGCACGGCGGCGACGTGTATTTCAACGCCGGCAAATATGACCCCGGCTCGGCCGACGGCCAGCGCCTGTTGGCGCACGAGCTGACCCACGTGGTGCAGCAGGGCGCGGCCAAGCCCGCCCAGCGGCATGCCCAACCGGCCGATGAGGCCGGCGACGCTTAACGCCGGCCGGGGAGCAGCGGTAATGGCGCGCCAAACCACCCATGACCACACCCCGGCGCCGGCTAAGCGCCCGGCAGAGCCCGGGCCGGGGCTGGCCGAGGGCCAGGCCCTGCCGGTGCTCGACGCGGATCCCACGGTCGAAAACATTCTGGCGCTGCAGCACGCGGTGGGCAACCAATCTGTGCAGCGGCGCCTGGCGCCGGCCCTCCAGCGCGCGCCGGCCGGCACGCCCGGCGCCCGGCCCACGGCCCGCCGCGGGCACAGCGGTGAGCACGTCGGCGTTTTGCAGCAGAAGCTCAACGCCGCCCGCGCCGTCACGCCGGCCCTGGTCGTCGACGCGCAGTTTGGCCCGCTGACCAACGACGCCGTCATCGCCTACCAGACCAGCAAGGGCCTGGGGCGCGATGGCGTGGTGGGGCCGCTGACCTGGGCGGCCCTGGACGCCGACGCCCCCAGCGGCGGCCGCGACGCGGCCGGGGCCGAAACCCACGTGAACAGCCCGGA
>JAEURL010000633.1 GCA_016789165.1 Anaerolineales bacterium
TGCTGATCGGCACCAACCGGCGGCTGGCTGGAATCCTGGGGCCTATCGTCCAGGTGATCGCGGCCATCCCGGCCACGGCCCTGTTCCCGGTCTTCCTGCTCTTCCTGCTCGGCCTGCCCGGCGGGGTGAACCTCGCGGCCATAGTGCTGATGCTGACGGGCACCCAGTGGTATCTGCTCTTCAACGTCATCGCCGGCGCCGCGGCCATCCCCCAGGACCTGCGCTACACCACCGCCCTGCTGCGCCTCACCCGCCTGGACCGCTGGCGCACGCTCCTCCTGCCGGCCCTGTTTCCGTACATCATCACCGGCGCGATCACGGCCAGCGGCGGGGCCTGGAACGCCAGCATCGTGGCCGAGCAGGTGCAGTTCGGCGGACAGACGCACGCCACGCTGGGCGTCGGCGCCCTGATCGCCCAGGCCACCGGCGCCGGCGACTACGCCGAGCTGTTGGCGGCCACGCTGGCGCTGGTCCTGGCCGTGGTGCTGATCAACCGGCTCTTCTGGCTCCGCCTGTACCGGCTGGCCGAAGAGCGCTTTCGCCTGGAATAAACCGGGAGGTGCCCCATGTCGACTCCGACCCCGCTCCGGTCCGCGCCCCCCTTGCTCATGGTCCGCGGCGCGGAAAAAGCCTACGGCCACGGCACGCACAAGTTCGTGGCCCTGCAGGATATCAACCTGGAGATCTACCCCGGCGAATTCGTGGCCTTGCTGGGCCCGTCCGGCTGCGGCAAATCCACGCTGCTGCGTGCCATCACCGGCCTCAATCCGGCCTCGGCCGGCGACGTGCTCTACCGCAATGAGCGCCTGGTCGGCGTCAATCCGCACGCCACGATCGTGTTTCAGACCTTCGCCCTGTACCCGTGGCTGACCGTGCAGGAAAACGTCGCGGTGGCCCTCAAGGCGCGCGGGGTGCCGGCCGCCGAGCGCTCGGCGCGGGCCCTCCGGCTGATCGACACCGTCGGCCTGGACGGCTTCGAGTCCGCCTATCCGCGCGAGCTGTCCGGCGGCATGCGCCAGAAAGCCGGCTTCGCGCGGGCGATGGCCGTCGAGCCGGAGCTGCTCTGCCTGGACGAACCGTTCTCGGCGCTGGACGTGCTCTCGGCCGAGGCGCTGCGCGGCGAGCTGATGGAACTGTGGCTGAACAAGGCCATCCCCACCCAAGCGATCCTGATGGTCACGCACAACATCGAAGAGGCCGTGCTGATGGCGGACCGGATCGTGGTCATGGACAAGGACCCGGGCCGCATCGTGACCGAGATCGCGGTCACCCTGCACCACCCCCGCCGCCGCAAAGACACGGCTTTCCAGGCGCTGGTGGACAAGGTTTACGCCGCCGTGGCCGGCCAGACCGAGCCGGAGGCGGCGGCGCTGGGCACCGCGCCCGGCCAGCCCGGCCGCACCCAGCCGCTGCCGCTGGCCCGCCTGAACGCCCTGGCCGGCCTGACCGAGAAGTTGGCTGAAGAAGGCGGCCGCGCCGACCTGTATCGGCTGAGCGACGACCTGGTGATGGAGCTGGACGACCTGCTGCCGGTGGTCGAAGCCGGCGAGCTGCTCAGCTTCTGCACCATCCGGGAGGGCGATATCACGCTGACGCCGCTGGGCCAGGCGTTTGCCGACGCCAGCATCCTCACCCGCAAGGAGCTGGTGGCCGGCCGCATCCTGCGCCAGCCCACCATCCAGTGGATCTACGAGACGCTCCAGCGCGACGACAACCACCGGGTGGCCTGGCAGTACTTCCACGACCAGCTCCACACGGACTTCGCCGATCAGGCCGAGGCGCAGTTGGACACGGCGATCAACTGGGGCCGGTACGCGGAGCTGTTTGCCTACGCCGACGATACGGCCGAGCTGTACCTGGAGGGCTGACGGCGCCCGGGCGACCGCCGCACAACTTCAAACGCCTCCCCCGCGCCCGGCTCGCCCTGGCGGCGCAGGTGGTTTATGATTGGCCCAGGGAGGCCAGGCGCAGCCATGCTCAACTCCGCTTTCAGCGACGACTTTCGAGCCATTCTCAAGTTCCCGTTTGCCGCACCCCGCTCCCGCAACAACTTCCTGGCCGGCGCCGCCCTGTTCCTGGCCGGCATGTTTATCCCGCTGCTGCCGGCGCTGCTGGTCTACGGCTACATCGTGCAGGTCCTGCGGCGGGCCGTCCGCGGCGACGAGCTCATCATGCCGGAGTGGAAGGACTGGGGCCAGCTCGCCTATGACGGGCTGCGCAGCTTGTTGATCGGCGCCCTCTTCCTGGGGCCGGGCATGCTGACGGTCTTCACCGGCATGGCCCTGTACTTCGGGGTCTGGTTCGGCGGCATTCAACTGCTGGACCAGGCGGACAGCGGGTCAGCGGCCTGGCCGCTGGTGCTGATCATCGGCTCGGTGGCCATCCTGTTTCTGAGCCTGCTGGCCGGCTGGCTGTTCTCGCTGGCCGGCCTGGGGCCGCTGCCGGCCGCGCTGGCCCACTTCGCCGCCCGCAACCACTTCGCCGCCGCCTTCGACGTGCCGGCCTGGAGCCGCGTCATCGCCGCCGACAAGCTGGGCTATTTTCTCGGCTGGGTGATTGTGCTGGGCCTGGGCAGCCTGACCTACCTGGTCTTCACCCTGGTCTACCTCACCGGCGTGCTGTGCTTCCTGGCGAATTTCATCGTGCTGCCGTTCGCGTTCTATCTGCTGCTGGTGGGGGCGGCCATATTCGGCAACCATTACCGCGCGGCGGCGGCCCGCCTGGCCGCGCCGCCCGCCTAACGTCCACCTCCACAGGAGCCGCCATACCATGCCACCGACCGCGCCGCGCACCATCGACGAGTACATCGCCGGCTTTTCGCCGGAGATCCAGGCCATCCTGAGCCAGGTCCGCGCCACCATCCAGGCGGCCGCGCCGCAGGCCGAGGAGAAGATCAGCTACCAGATGCCGACCTTCACCTGGCACGGCAACCTGGTGCACTTCGCGGCCTTCAAGCACCACCTCGGCTTCTATCCCACCCCGAGCGGCACCACCAAATTCCAAAAGGAGCTGGCGGCCTATAAAGGCGCCAAAGGCTCGGTTCAATTCCCGCTGGATCAGCCCATCCCCTACGGACTGATCACCCGGATCGTCAAGTTCCGGGTCAAGGAGAACCTGGCCAAGGCCAAAGCCAAGGCCAAGCGCTAGCGGCGCCGGCCGACCCCGCCCACTCAGGTCCGCGCATGCTGCCGCCTCACCCCCGGCTGCTGTTGATCACGGCCGCCTCCCCGGAGATCCGCCGTGTCCGGCGCGCCCGGGTGCTGAATTTTCAGCAGATTACAATGCCTTACCTGGCCGCCTTTGTGCCCGCGCACTGGGTGGTCACCCACGTCGACGAGGCGGTCACGCCCGTCGA
>JAEURL010000693.1 GCA_016789165.1 Anaerolineales bacterium
ACTCCACGATCTGGTAGACGCCGGTGGCGCCCACCGGATGGCCGCGCGCCTTGAGGCCGCCGCGCGTGGCGATGGGCACCCGCCCGCCCGGCCGGATCTCGCCGTCCAGCGCCAGACGCGGGCCTTGCCCGCGTTCGGCAAAGCCGGCCGCCTCCAGGGACAGGGCGGCCATGATCGAAAAGGCGTCGTGCAGCTCGAAAATGTCGATATCGGCCGGCTCCACGCCGGCCTGGGCGTACGCGCGCCGGGCCGAATCGTAGGCCGCCGACAGCCAGAGCGGGTCGCGCCGGTCATGGATGGCCAGCGTGTCCGTGGCCGAGGCCGAGCCCACGATGCGGATCAGGCGGCCGCCGCGCACGGCCTCGGCCGGCACCAGCACCACGGCCGCCGCGCCGTCGCCAATCGGCGAGGCGTCCAGCAGGTTGATCGGGTCAGCCACCATGCGCGCCCGGGCGTAATCCTTCTCGGACACTTTCTCGTGCAGGCGGGCCTGCGGGTTGGCCAAGGCGTTGGCGTGGGCGTTGACGGCGAAAGGCGCGAAGTGCTCCTTGCCCCAGCCGTACTCGTGCATGTAGCGGCGCATCACCAGGGCGTTGAGGGCCACAAACGAGACCCCCTGGGCGGCCTCCCAGTCCGCGTCGGCGGCCGTGGCCAGCCCGCTGGTGGTGGCCGGCCCCACGGTGTCCGTCATCTTCTCCACGCCCACGGCCACGGCGCAGTCCATGGCCCCGGAGGCCACCGCCAGCAGCGCCTGGCGCACCGCGGCCCCGCCCGAGCCGCAGGCGGCCTCCAGCTTGACGGCCTCCACGCCGCGCAGGCCCACCCAGTCCGCAATCAGGACGCCCAGGTTCTCCTGCCGGTTCAACTGGCCGGAGAGCATATTGCCCACGAACAGGCCGTCGGCACGCTCGACGCCCGCGTCCTGCAGGGCCGCCAGCACGGCCTCGCCGGCAATCACGCGGATGGATTTGTCCCACTGCTCGGCGACCGGGGTCTGGCCAATGCCGAGGATGGCTACTTCACGCATATCGGCTCCATTTCAAGGGCAGTCGTCAGCCAGTATCCGGGCCGGCGGCTGTCAAACGCTATCAGGCTGCCGCCAGCGGCTTCCCAAATCAACCGGCCGCGGTGTTATGGCGAATTGTACCGCCGGCCACATTCGGGCGCCGGGTCACGCCGGAATCGTGACAGTCGGCGCAGGATTGACCTGGAGAAGTCTGGTACACTTTCGACGTTTCCGATCAATTGTAAAGGTAAAGTCATGACCTCTTCTCTGACGACTACCGCCAAACCCGGTCTGCGCCTCGGCTGGATCATCGCCATCGTGGCCGTGATGGTCCTGCTGGGCCTGACCGCCGTCCAGCTCTTCCGCACGCAGCAGGGCCAGGTGGCCGTCGGGGAGACGGCCCCGGACTTCACGGTCACGGGCTTCGCCAACACGCCGCTGGCCGGCCAGACGCTGAAACTCAGCGAGGCCCGCGGCAAGGTGGTGCTGGTGAACTTCTGGGCCTCCTGGTGCATCCCCTGCCGCGACGAGGCCGAGGCGCTCGAGGTGCTGTGGAGGAACTATCAGGACCGGGGCCTGATCGTGGTCGGGCTGGCCTGGTCCGACACCGAACGCGAGTCGCTCAAGTTCATCAACGAATTCAGCCAGACCTACCTCAACGGGCCGGACCTGGGCACGCGGGCCGCGCAGCAATACCGGATCAAGGGCGTGCCGGAATCGTTCCTGGTCGGCCCGGACGGCAAGCTGGTCTGGGTCAAGATCGGGCCGACCTCCTACGCCGAGCTGGTGAGCGTCATCGAGCCGCTGCTGGCCCAATGAGGCGGCGCCGGCGCTCCGGCCACGGCCTCCCGTGACCGCCTCGCAAATCCGTTCCCTGCTGATCAACCTGCTGCGCGTCGGGGTCTCCGGCGCGCTGTTGGCCTGGGTGCTCTCGCAGACCGGGCTGGACCGGCTGGGCCTGGCCCTGCGCGGCGCCGACCTGCGCCCTTACGCGGGCGCCCTGCTGATCGGGCTGGCCGGCATTGGCGTGCGCGCCTGGCGCTGGAAGGTCCTGCTGGACGCGGTGGGCGCGCGCCTGCCCTTCGGCCGGCTGGTCTACCTGTACTTCGTGGGCACCTTCTTCAACGCCTTCCTGCCGACCGGCTTCGGCGGCGATGTGGTGCGCGTGCTGGAGATCGGCGCCGGCGCCAGCTCCGCCCAGGCGGCCGGCACCACGGTGGTGGAGCGTCTGACCGGCTTCATCGTCCTGTTCGCGCTGGCGCTGGCGGCGCTGCCGTTCAGCCAGGGCCTGCTGCCGCCGGCGCTCAATGGGCTGGTGGCGCTGGGCGGGGCCGGCGTGCTGCTGGGCAGCCTGCTGCTCTTCGAGGGCCGCTGGCTGCGCCGCCTGACGGCCGGCCTCGGGCGCTGGCGCCTGACGCGCGCCTTCACGCTGGACGGCACGGGCTGGCTGGCCCAGACCTACGCCGTGATCACGGCCGCCGGCCGGGCCGCGCTGGCGCGGGCCTTGGCCATCGCCCTGCTCTTCAACGGGATCATGGTGGCGGCCGGCGTGCTGATCGCGGCCGCCCTGCACATCCCGGCCTCCGCGCCCGTCCTGCTCGTCTTTATCACCGTGGCCACCGTCACCCTGCTGCTGCCGATCTCGATCAGCGGCCTGGGGGTGCGCGAGGGCGTCTACGTGGCGCTGTTCGCCCAGATCGGCGTGGGCGACGCGCCGGCCGTGGCCTTCTCCCTGGCCTACTACAGCATGGATCTGGCGGCCGGCCTGGCGGGCGGACTGCTTTATCTGTTGAACGGGCTGCGGCGCCTGCGGGGCCGAGGGTGAGCATGGCGGGCCGGCCCTGGTTCGCGTGGGTCCCGCCGGCCTGGCGCCCGTGGCTGGGCAACCTGGCGCGGCTGGCCGTCTCCGCCGGCCTGCTGGCCTGGCTGGTGGCCGGCTCGGACGGGCGCCAGCTGTGGGCCATCCTGCGCCGCGCCGATCTGCTCCTCTACGCGGCCTGCAGCCTGATCTCCACGGCGGGCATGCTGCTGCGCACCCTGCGCTGGAAGGCCGTGCTGGACGCCGCCGGCGCGCGGGTCTCCTTCCGGCGGGCGCTCTACCTGTTCTACGTCGGCGCGTTCTTCAACACCTTTCTGCCCACCGGCCTGGGCGGCGACGTGGTGCGCGTGCTCGAGATCGGGCGCGGGGCCACGGCCCAGCAGGCGGTCGGCACAATCCTGGTGGAACGTCTGACCGGCTTCGCGGTGCTGTTCGCGCTGATGCTGGCGGTGCTGCCGGCCGCCGCGGCGGTGCTGCCGGCCGCCACCGTGTACGGGCTGGGCCTGCTGGCCAGCGGGGTGCTGGCCGCGGCCGGCCTGGTGCTGGAGGGCCGGATCATCCGGCGCCTGCTGGGCTGGCTGGGGCGCTGGCGTCTCACCCGGCCGCTCTCGCTGGCCGGCGACACCTGGCTCGGCCAGACCTATCAGGTGATCACGTCGGTGGGTGGGCGGGCGGTGGCGCGGGCGCTGCTGATCTCGTTGATCTTCAACCTCTCCATCATCTGGAGCAACTGGCTGGCAGCGCGGGCGCTGGGTCTGGAGATCCCGGTCGGCCTGGTGGCCGTGGCCCTGCCCGTGATTTCCGCCACGCTGCTGGTGCCAGTCTCGATCAGCGGCTTCGGCGTGCGCGAGGGGGTGGTGGTGGCCCTGTTGGGCCAGGCCGGGGTCGGCGCGCCGGAGGCCCTGGCGCTCTCGCTGGCCTGGTACGGGCTGGATATGCTGGACGGGCTGTACGGCGGCCTGATCTATTTCCTCACCGGCGCGCTCGGCCTGCGGCCCCGGCCGGCCGGCGATCACCCGCCGCAATAGCCGGGGCTTCTTCGGCATCCAAGGGGGCTCGCAAACCGTGACAGCCAGCCGGCCTGGAATGACAGTCGGCACTGGCGGCGCCGGCCCGTCTCCCCTCATGATTAAATTCCGCTACCGCCGCTTCATCGGGGGAACACTCTATGCGCTCTTCGCTGATCCGCTGGGGGCTGTGTCTAACTCTGCTCTTGGCCGGCCTGCCAGCCGTCCCGCCGGACCGGGCGCAGGCGGCGGGCACCTGGTACGTGGCGCCGCAGGGCAACGACGGCCAGGATTGCCTGAGCGCGCTGACGCCGTGCCAGACGATCCAGGGCGCGATCGGCCGCGCCGCGGCCGGCGATCTGATCAAGGTGGCGGTGGGGAGTTATACCAGCAGCAACACCGAGGTGGTCCTGGTTGACCGCGACCTCACCATCTCCGGCGGATGGGAGGCGGGTTTTGCATCGGCCGTCGGCATGTCGACGCTCGACGGGCAGCAGGCGCGCCGCGGGGTGACGGTCTTGCCGGGGGTCACGGCCTACATCGAGCGGTTCCTCATCCAGTACGGCCGCCCCACCTCCTCTGGCGGCGGGGTTTCCAACCAGGGCGCCCTGACCTTGAGCGCTGTGACGATTTATTCCAGTACGGTGGCCGCCATAGGGCCGTTGGGCGGGGGCGTCTACAACACCGGCGCCATCACGATCACGGCCAGCACGATCGACGACAATCGGGCCGCCTACGGCGGCGGGCTGTACTCCAGCGGGGCAACCGTGCTGGACCATGTTCAAGTCCGGCGCAACGTGGTTACCTCCCTGATTTTCGGCGCCGGCTCGTTGAGCGGCGGCGGCCTGGACTTCACGGACTCGGCGACGACTCTCGTGAGAGAGAGTGTTCTCCTCGACAATCGGGCGGAAGTGCTCAACGACTTCGGCGGATTCACGTCGGGGATGGGC
>JAEURL010000698.1 GCA_016789165.1 Anaerolineales bacterium
CTAGCCAGCCGGCTCAGCCAACGCTCATCTGGATACCCGTACCTTTTAGGGAGAGCGGCCCGTCTAATGGACAGACACCATCGCCATGATCACGGTCAACTCCCGCCTACCCATCTTTAACCTGCAGACGGCCGAGGGCCGGCCGACCACGCTCCAGGCCAACCTGGGCCCGCGGGCCACGCTGGCCGTCTTCCTGCACCGCACCTGGTGCGCCGACTGCGCGGCTGAGTTGTACAGCCTGCAGCGCCGGCACCGCGCCTTCACGGCGGCCGGCGGCACCGTGCTGGCCGTCACCCAGGACACGGCCGCGGGCTTGGCGGCCTTCATCGCCAGCAGCCCGATCCGTTTCGCCTACCGGCTGCTGGCGGACCCGGAGGGGGCCAGCCAGGCGGCGCTGGGCGGGCCGGCCACGGCCGCGCTGGTGGCAGATGCCCGCGGCATGGTGCGCTGGCTGACCGGCTGGGACGACGACCGCGCCCGGCCGGGGCCGCAGGCCCTGTTGGCGGCGCTGCTGGCCAGCGGGGCGCCGGCGGTGCGGCCGGCGGCTGATTGGCAGTGACGGCCGCCGGCCGAGGAAGGTGACGCAGTGGAACAAAAACCGTGGTGGATGGGCGCGCGGGGCGAGTGGTACGTGGTGGCCCAGGTCGGCTTTTTCCTGCTGGTGGCCCTTGGCCCGCGCGAGCTGGCCGGCCTGCCGCGGTGGGGGACGCCCTGGTCCTGGGCCAGCCTGGCCCTCGGCCTGGCGCTGGGCATCGCCGGCGGCGCGCTGGCCCTGGTGGGGCTGCTCCATCTCGGCCGCAACCTGACCGCCCTGCCGCACCCCAAGGACGATGCCTCCCTGGTGGAGGACGGCGCCTACGGCCTGGTGCGCCACCCCATCTACAGCGGCCTGATCCTGGGCGCCTGCGGCTGGGCCCTGGTCAACAGCAGCCCGCTGATGCTGGTCTACGCCGCCGCCATGCTGATCTTCTTCGATATCAAGTCCCGGCGCGAGGAACGCTGGCTGTCCGCCAAGTTCCCGGAGTATCCGGCGTATCAGAAGCGGGTGCGGAAGCTGATCCCGTTCCTGTATTGAGCCGGCCGCCGCGCCGTCCCCGCGACCGTCTCACCATCCCCCGCCCCAGCCGCGCCGGGCGCCCCCGCCGAGGCGTTGGCAAGACGCCCGGCCGCTATCCTAAGTCAACGTGTTTGGCGGCTTAACCCGATCACGCTCCAGGGTGGAACCTCATGGCTCATGCCCAGCCCGCCCGTACCGGCAAAACGATCAACCGCAAACCGAAGGCGCCCCGCGCTGAGGTCGAGGACGTTGACGGCCTGACGCCGCAGCCGGCCGGCCTGGCCGGGCTGATCCAGCAAGCGCGCCAGGCGCCGGGCCGCCTGCCCTCCGGCGCCGTGCAGCAGTTGCAGCAGGCCGTCGGCAACCAGGGGGTCCGGCAGCTGCTGGCGGAGGAGGCGCAACCCGCGTCGGCGGGCCTGCCGGCCGGCCTCCAACATGGCGTCGAGCAGCTCTCCGGCCTCGCCCTGGACCAGGTCACGGTTCATTACAATTCGCCGCAGCCCGCGCAGCTGGGCGCGCTGGCCTTTGCCCAGGGCCGCGCCATCCACGTCGCGCCGGGGCAGGAACAGCACCTGCCGCACGAGGCCTGGCACGTGGTCCAGCAGGCGCAAGGCCGGGTCCCGCCGACGGCCCAGCTCAAAGGCCGCGTGCCGGTCAACGCCGATGCGGCGTTGGAGCAGGAGGCGGAGGTGATGGGGGCGCGGGCGCTGGCGCAGGGCGCCCAGCTCCTGGGCGCCGCCCAGCCTGGCGCGCCCCTGCAGCGGCTGGAGCAGGCGGAGGCCGGGGCGGTGGCCCAACTCCAGCACAACCACAAGGTCGCTGTAGCCGACGAGCCCGAGGAGATGGAGGAGATCGCCGAGAAGCCCAAGGCCCGGCTGAAGAGCGGCGCCGGCGTGGTCCAGTGCTTCAGCCCCTCCCGGATCTTCTCGGGGAAGATGTTTGATTACACGGCCCGGCAGGTCCAGCCGAGCTTCCCGCTGTGGCGGCCGCCGTCCAAACGGTCCAACTCGGATTCCAGCACGACCCGGGCCAGGACCCCCAAGCTCAGCGGCCGGATCGCCTGGGACACGGCCGCCTCGAAGTGGCGCTATCAGGTGGAGTCGATCCGCAGCCCCGGCACCATCCAGTTGGTTTACTACTCCTGGAGCCACTATCCGGCCCCCATCCCCAACAACGACGCCGGCCCGCTGTTGAACGTCAACAAGCACAACTGGCACACCATCGTGGCGGACCTGCAGGCCAATCGGACCGGGATCGCCGGCGCCTGGTCGGCGTATCTGGCCGAGGACCTGCACGAGGATTACCACTGGTTCAACGAGTGGATCCCGACCATCACCCCCAAGTTCACCCAGGCCCAGACCGAGATCGCGGCCCTGGGGGTGGACGACACCGACGCGCACGGGCAACCGGTCAGCTACTGGGATGCGCGCCGGCAGCTGCGACAGCAGGCCCAGCAGATCTTTGCCGCCCGGGTTCAGGAAGGCCGGGCCACGTTCAACGCCCTGGGCGACGCGCCCGGCGACCCGCCCTACATCGCCCAAGCGCCGGCCGTCGACAACCTGATCACCCGGATTCAGGACAAGGCGGCCGACAAAGGTTGGCCCTGATGCTGGAATGCTGGCTGGAGGTTCTGGAGCAGCGGCCGCTGACCGTGCGCTTCTCGCTGTTCAATCCGCCGGAGGGCGCCCCCGGGCAGCTGGTCCCGCGCCCGCTGATGCCGGTCGGCTTGTTCGTCACCCTGACGGTCAGCGACGCCGCCGGCCGCCAGCTCTACGTGAGCGAGCGGCCCAAGCAGAAGCTGAAGCTGCACCCCGGCCGCGCCGAGAGTTACCTGACGCTGGAGCCGGGTTACTCGTATGGGGCGGTGCTGGCCGTGGAGCGGGACGATCTGGACCTGCGGCCGGGCCGCTACCAGCTGGCGGCGGCCTACTCCAACGGCGTCTTCACCGGGCCAGACGAGGCCCCCCTCGGCCCCCTCGCCTGCGCCTGCCAGTGCGCGCTGACCGTCCCCTAGCCCGGCCTCAGGCGGCCGGCAGCACGTACTGCGCGGCGGCCTTGGCCATCAGCGCCGCGCCGGTGGCCAGTGCGCGCTCGTCGAAATCAAAGCGCGGATGGTGGTGGGCGTAACTCAAGCCGCGCTCCGCATCGCTGGACCCGACAAAGAAGTAGCAGCCGGGGATGGTCTCCATCATGTAGGCCATGTCCTCCGAGCCCATGGTGCGCTCGTCGGCGGACACGGCGGTGACGCCCGGCAGCTCCCGCGCCAGCGCCCGCACGGCCGCGGCCATGCCGGGCTCGTTCACGGTGGCCGGCGTGATGCGCCAGGTCTCCAGGGCCGGCTCGCAGCCCAGCGCGCGCGCCACACCTTCGGCCACCTCGCCCAGCCGGCGCAGCACCAGCTCGCGCACCTGCGGATCAAAGGTGCGGATGGTGCCGCCCACGCTGGCTGAATCCGGGATGACGTTGAAGGCCTCGCCGGCCTTGACGAAGGTGGCCGAGATCACGGCGGCCTGCAGCGGGCTGACGTTGCGGCTGACGATGCTCTGCAGAGCCGTGACCACGTGCGCGGCCGCCACCACCGGATCGACCGTCTGATGGGGGATGGCCCCGTGCCCGCCGCGGCCTTGCAGGGTCAGGCTGAAGCGCTCGGAGGCGGCCATCGTCGGCCCATCGGTGGCGCCCACCCAGCCGAGGGGCTTGGAGTTCCACAGGTGCAGGGCCAGTGACCGCTCGGGCGCCGGGCCGAGGCGGTCCAGGACGCCGTCCTTCACCATCGCCTCCGCGCCGCCCAGGCCCTCCTCGGCCGGCTGAAACACAAACTTGAGTGTGCCGGCCAGCCGGTCGCGCAGCGGCGTGAGCAGCTTGGCCACCGCCAGCCCGATGGTGGTGTGGCCGTCGTGGCCGCAGGCGTGCATGACGCCCGGCGTCTGCGACACGTACTCCGTGGTGTTGGCCTCCACGATGGGCAGGGCGTCCATGTCGAAGCGCAGCAGGAGGGTGGGGCCGGGCCGCTCGCCCTCCAGCACGGCCACCACGCCCGTGCGCCCGACGCCCGTGGTCACCTCCAGCCCCAGGCGGTTGAGCTCCTGGGCGACGAGGCCGGCCGTGCGCACCTCCTGAAAGCCCAGCTCGGGGTGCCGGTGGAAATCGCGCCGGCGCTCGATCATCTCGGGCAGCAGGGCCTGGGCCTGAGAGTAAAAGTCAAGACTCATACAACACCCCTCGCAATGGAACCGCGCCGAACGCCTGGGGCATCGGGCGCGGCGGGAGAATTAGGCGCGCCAGGCCGCCACGAGCAGGCAGATCCAGCCGGCCAGAAAGGCCACGCCGCCCAGCGGCGTGACGGCCCCCAGCCAGCGCCAGCCCGTGAAGGCCATGAGGTACAGGCTGCCCGAGAAGAGCCCAATCCCGGCCACAAACAGCCAGCCGGCCAGCGCCGGCAGGCTGGAGGCCGGCCAGCGCGCGGCCGCCCAGGCCACGGCCAGCAGCGCCAGGGCATGATACATCTGATAGCGGGCGCCGGTCTCGAAGTTGGCCAGCAGGCCGGCGTCCAGCCGCGCCTTGAGGGCATGGGCGCCAAACGCGCCCAGCGCCACGGACAAGCCGGCCAGGCCGCTGCCCAGCAAAAAGAATAGTCGCTCCATGGTTGCCTCTCGGACGCGGCCGCCGTCACCGGGCGGCCGGCAGCCGCTCCAGCGCCGGCCC
>JAEURL010000702.1 GCA_016789165.1 Anaerolineales bacterium
TCCCCAGCGCGCCGTGCGTCTGGATCGCCCGGTCCAGCACCCGCTGCAGCACATTGGCCACGAAGAACTTGATGGTGGAGATCTCCACCCGCGCGGCGCGGGCGCCCTCCCGGTCGATCTTGGCGGCCGCGTCCAGCACCAGCAGCCGGCTGGCGTTGATCTCGGCCCGGCTCTCGGCGATCCAGTGCTGGACGGCCTGCTGCTGGGCCAGCGGCCGGCCGGGCGCCAGCTCGCGCGCCGCCGCGTGCCGGCACATCAGCTCGAAGGCCCGCTCGGTGATGCCGATCCAGCGCATGCAGTGATGGATGCGGCCCGGCCCGAGCCGCTCCTGGGCCAGCGCGAAGCCCTCCCCCTCCGCGCCCAGGCGGTTGGCCTGCGGCACACGGACGTTCTCGAAACGCAGTTCGCCGTGGCTGAGCCAGCCGGCCCCGGCCTCGCCCATGATCTTGATGTCGCTCACGGTCACGCCCGGGGTGTCCAGCGGCACGATGATCTGGCTGGCGCGGTGGTGGGCCTTGGCGGCCTGCGGATCGGTGACGGCCATGACGATGGCGAAGGCCGCGCCGTGGGCGGCGGTGGCGAACCACTTGTGGCCGTTGAGCACGTAGTCGGCGCCGTCCTTGACCGCGCTGGCGCTGAGCCAGACGGGGTTGGAGCCGGCGTGCTCGGGCTCGGTCATGCCGAAGCACGAGCGGATCTGGCCGGCCGCCAGCGGCTTGAGCCAGCGCTCCTGCTGCTCGGGCGTGCCGTGGGCCAGGAGCACCTCCATGTTGCCGATGTCGGGCGCCGCGCAATTAAAGGCGTAATGGCCGAACGGGGTGCGGCCCAGGGCCTCGCTAAGGCGCGCAAAGGGCAGCAGGTCCAGGCCCAGGCCCCCATACTCGGCCGGCAGGTGCGGGGCCCACAAACCGCGCGCCTGCACTTTCTGCCGGGCGGCCTGCAGGGCCGGCTCCACGGCCTGGAAGCCCTCGCGCAGGAACTGGCTCTCGAGTGGATACAGCTCCTGCTGCACAAAGGCGTTTACGGCATCCAGTTGTTGATTGAGATCCATAGCAAAGCCCCTGTCCTGAGGCCACGGATTACACTGATTTCACAGATTGACGAGGGGCTTCCCCCTAATCCGTGTAATCTGTGAAATCCGTGGCATCTTTTACAGTCCGCCGGTCGTGCTCAGGCCGCCGTCCACGATCAGGGTCTCGCCATTCACGTAGTCGGCGGCTGGGGAGGCCAGGAAGAGCGCGGCGCCGGCCACGTCCTCCGGCTGCCCGATCCGCCCCGCCCGCCCCTGCACGCCGGCCGCCAGCGCCGGGTTGCTCCACAGCGGCGTGCTGAACTTGGTCTGGATGACGCCCGGAGCGATGGCGTTCACCTGCACCCCGCGCGGCCCCAGCTCGGCGGCCAGCACCTGGGTGAGCATGAGGATGGCGGCCTTGGTGACGCTGTAGACGCCCATCTGGGTGCCGGGCTTCAGGCCGGCCACCGAGCTGATGTTGATGATCTTGCCCGCGCCGCGCGCCAGCATGCCCGGGGCCGCGGCCTGCGCCAGCCACAGGTACCCCAGCACGTTGGTCTGCAGGGTTTTCTGCCAGACCTCGTCGGAGGCCTCCAGCAGCGGCCCGAAGTGCGGGTTGGTGGCGGCGTTGTTGACCAGGATGTCCACCTGTCCCAATTTATCCTGAACGGTCTGCACCAGGGCCGTCACCTGTTCGTGCCGGCCGGTGTGGCAGGCCACGGCCAGCGCCGTCCCGCCGGCCGCCGTGATCGCCGCGGCCACGGGTTGGGCGCTCTCCAGCGTGCGGCTGACGATGACGACTTGGGCGCCGGCGGCGGCGTAGGCGCGGGCGATGGCCTCGCCGATGCCGCGCGAACTGCCCGTCACAATCGCGACTTTGTGGCTCAGGTCAAATGACGGCATGCTGTCTGGTTGCTTAGCGCTAGCTGATGGTAGATTGCCGAGGCCCGGCCCTCAATCACCTAATTCGAAGATCCCGGCCGCGCCCTGCCCGCCGCCGATGCACATGGTGACCATGCCGTAGCGCGTGCCGCGCCGGCGCATCTCGTTGAGCAGAGTCACCGTAAGCTTGGCGCCCGAGCAGCCCAGCGGGTGGCCGAGGGCCACGGCGCCGCCGTTGACGTTGACGCGCTCCACGTCGATCTCCAGCTGGCGCACCACGGCCAGGGCCTGGGCCGCGAAGGCCTCGTTCAGCTCGATCAGGCCGATGTCGTCGAGTTTCAGGCCCGCATACTTGAGCGCCTTGGGGATGGCGGCCACCGGGCCGATGCCCATGACCTCCGGCGGCACCCCGCCCACGGCGAAGCTGACGAAGCGCGCCAGCGGCCGCAGGCCCAGCGCCTGCGCCTTCTCCCGGCTCATGACCACCACGGCCGCGGCCCCGTCGCTGGTCTGCGAGGCGTTGCCGGCCGTCACGGAGCCGCCCTCCTGAAAGACCGGCTTGAGCTTGGCCAGGGCCTCCAGCGAGGTGTCGCGGCGCGGGCCTTCGTCCACGGCGAAGGTGAAGCGGCGCGTGGCCGGCCGGCCGTCGGCGCCCAGTTCGGTGAGCGCCACCTCCACCGGCACAATCTCGTCCGCGAACCGGCCGGCCGCGAGCGCGGCGGCGGCGTTGCGGTGCGAGCGCAAGGCGAACAGGTCCTGGTCCGCGCGGCTGACGTTGTAGCGCTGGGCCACGTTCTCGGCCGTCAGGCCCATGGGCATGTAGACCTCGGGCGTCACCGCCTCCAGCTCCGGGTTGGGCGCGAAGACGTGGCCGGTCATGGGCACCAGGCTCATGCTCTCCGCGCCGCCGGCCACCACGGCCTCGCCCTGACCGCTCATGATCTGCTGGGCGGCTAGGGCGATGGTCTGCAGGCCAGAGGAACAGAAGCGGTTGACGGTCTGCCCCGGCACGCTGTGCGGCAGGCCGGCCTTGAGGGCCGCGATGCGCCCCATGTTCATGCCCTGCTCGGCCTCCGGGATGGCGCAGCCGAGGATGACGTCGTCCACTTCGGCCGGGTCCAGGCCCGGGGCGCGCTCCAGGGCGGCCCGGATGGCGGCCGCGGCCAAATCGTCCGGCCGGACGGTGCGCAGGCTGCCGCGCGGCGCCTTGCCGACGGCCGTGCGGGCCCCGCTGACGATGACGGCTTCTCGCATAATGTGTCTCCTCGCTTGTCAGGGGCCGCCGGGTTTGGCCACTGAGCCACAGAGACGCGGAGTCTTACTCTGTGGCTCGGCGGCCGTTTCGCCGGCCCGCTGCGCAAGCCTCTAGTTCCGCAGCGGCTTGCCGGTCTGCAGCATGTGCGCGATGCGGGCCTGGGTTAACGGCTCGCCCAGCAGAGACAGGAACGCCTCGCGCTCCAGGTCCAGGAAGTATGGCTCGGGCACCCAGGCCGGCGCCGAGAGGTCGCCGCCGCTCAGCACGTGCGCCAGCTTCAGGGCGATCAGTTTATCGTGATCGCTGATGTAGTTGCCCCAGCGCAGGGTGTGGATGCCGGCCGTCAGCGCCGCCTGGCCGCGCTGGCCCAGGGCGTACACCACCCGCTCGCGGGCCGGCGGCGCGTAGCCAGCCTGCACCAGCTGCAGCACCTCGCGCTTGGCCTCGCCGATCAGCTCGGCCGGGTTCAGGACGATCCGGTCGCCGGCCGTCAGGAAGCCCAGCTCGCGGGCCTGGTGCGCGCTCTCGCTGACCTTGGCGAAGCCGATGGTTTCAAAGGCGCGCTGCAAGTGCGGCAGCAGGTTGGCGCCCTCAGCCACGTGGGGGGCCACCAGCCGGCGCACCACTTCCTTGCAGCCGCCGCCGGCCGGGATCAGGCCCACGCCGAACTCCACCAGCCCCAGGTACGTCTCAGCCGCGGCCACGATCCGGGCGCCGGCCAGCGCCGTCTCGGCGCCGCCGCCCAGCGTCCGCCCGAAGGGGGCCGTGACCACGGGCTTGGCGGAATAGCGCATCAGCAGGGCCAGGTCCTGGAACTGGCGGACGAGCGCCTCCACCTGGCCGAACTGGCCGGCCTGGGCGGCCAGGCCCACCAGCATCAGGTTGGCGCCGAGCGAGAAGTGCTCGCCCTGGTTGCCCACCACCAGGCCCGCCCACTCCGGCCGATCCAACGCCTCCAGGGCCGCATAGCCCATGGCCACCAGGTCATTGTCCAGGGCGTTGGCCTTGCTGTGGAATTCCAGGCCCAGCACGCCGTCGCCCAGGTCCAGCAGGCTGGCCGAGCCATTGCGCTGCAGCTCGCGCGGCGTGCCGTGCAGCTCCTTGAGCACGATGACGCTGGCCGGCCGCTCCAGCGGCACATACGCGCCGGCCC
>JAEURL010000706.1 GCA_016789165.1 Anaerolineales bacterium
TGCTGCGCGACCTGGACAGCGCGGCCGCCGTGCTCAAGGCCGCCCGCCCCACCGCCGTCAACCTGGCCTGGGCCGTGGACCGGCTGCTGCGGGCGGCGGCGGCGGCCGAGGCGGGCCTCAGCGCGGATGACCTGCGCCAGAAACTCCTGGCCGAGGCCCAGCAGCTGGCCGACGAAGACGTGGCCATCAACCAGCGCATGGGCCGGCAGGGCGCGGCCCTGATCGAAGACGGCGACACCATCCTGCACCACTGCAACACCGGCGCGCTGGCGGCGGTGGATTACGGCACGGCGCTGGGCGTGATCTTCACCGCCCACGCGCAGGGCAAAAAGATCCATGTGCTGGTGGATGAGACCCGCCCGCGCCTGCAGGGCGCGCGCCTGACCGCCTGGGAGCTGCAGCAGGCCGGCATCCCGTTCGACCTGATCGCCGACACCGCCGCCGGCTCGTTCATGCGCCGCGGCCAGGTGAACCTGGTGCTGGTGGGCGCGGACCGCGTGGCCGCCAACGGCGACGTGGCCAACAAAATCGGCACCTATCAACTGGCGGTGCTGGCCAAGGAGAACGGCGTGCCCTTCTATTCGGTCTCGCCCACCTCCACCGTGGACCTGACCCTGGCGCACGGCGACCTGATCCCGATCGAAGAGCGCTCCGCCGACGAAGTCCTCAACCTCCAGGCCGCCGGCGAGCCCGCCACGCCGGCCGGCATCACGGCCCGCAACCCGGCCTTCGACGTCACGCCGCACCGCTACCTGACCGGCATCGTCACCGAGAACGGCGTCGTCCGGCCGCCGTTCGCCAAGAACCTGGCGCGGGCGGTTCGAGGCGAACCGATCACGGGCCACTGATCACACCGGGCGAGCAATTGCCCGTGATCGGTGATCCGTAGGACAGCTATCGCAATGCGCATTTTATTCACCGGCTCCGTGGCCTACGACTACCTGATGACCTTCCCCGGCTATTTCAAGGATCATCTGCTGCCGGACAAGCTCGCGACCATCAGCGTCAGCTTTTTGGTGGACAGCATGACGCGCCAGCGCGGCGGCACCGCGCCCAATATCGCCTACACCCACGCCCTGCTGGGCGGCCGGCCGGCCGTCATGGCCACCGCCGGCGAGGACTTCGGCGATTACCGCGCCTGGCTCGAGGAGCGCGGCGTGGACTGCAGCGCCATCAAGGTCATCCCCGGCACTTTCACGGCCTCCTTCTTCGCCAACACCGACCGCGGCAACGCCCAGATCGCGTCGTTCTATCCCGGCGCGATGGGCTATGCGGCTGTGCAGTCCCTGCATGACCTGGCCTATACGCCGGACCTGGTGGTCATCTCGCCCAACGCCCCGGACGCCATGCGCAAGTTCGTGCGCGAGTGCAAGGAGCTCAAGATCCGCTACGTCTACGACCCCAGCCAGCAGCTGGCGCGCATGACCGCCGACGTGGTGCGCGAGGACGTGGACGGGGCCTGGATGCTGGCCGTCAACGACTACGAGTTCGGCCTGATCCGGAAAATGACGGGCTGGGACGAGGCGGCCGCCCAGCAGCACGTGGCCGTGCTGGTGATCACGCGCGGCGAGAACGGCGCCACGATTTTCGCCGACGGCGTGCGCACCGACGTCTCGATCGTGCCGGCCCGCCAGGCCGTAGACCCGACCGGCGTCGGCGACGCCTTCCGGGCCGGCCTGCTGCGCGGCGTGGCCGCCGGCTGGCCGTGGCCGCTGTGCGGCCAGGTGGGCGCGCTGGCCGCCACCTACTGCCTGGAGCACAACGGCCCCCAATCGCACCACTACTCGCTGGCCGAGTTCCTGACCCGCTTCCGCCAGCATTTCGAGGATGCCGAGCTGCTGAACGAGTTGTTCTAGCGCCGGCCCACCGCCGACTCACTGATTACTGATTAGCGACCACGCACCAGCTATCCAAGGAGAACCAGAGTGACCATCGAACACGACATCAAAGACCAACGCCTGGCCGAGGGCGGCCGCTATCGCACCCAGTGGGCCGAGCAGGAGATGCCGGTCCTGCGCCAGATCTACGAGCGCTTCAAGCAGGAGCAGCCGCTCAAGGGCGTGCGTGTCTCAGCCTGCCTGCACGTCACCGCCGAGACCGCCAACCTGATGCGCACCCTGCAGGCCGGCGGCGCGGACGTGGTGCTGTGCGCGTCCAACCCGCTCTCCACCCAGGACGACGTGGCCGCCACCCTGGTGGTGCACGACGAGATCCCGGTCTACGCCATCAAGGGCGAGGACACCCAGACCTACTACAAGCACATCAAGGCCGCCCTGGACCACAAGCCGCACCTGACCATGGACGACGGCTGCGACCTGGTGAGCACCATCCACAAGGACCGCACCGAGCTGCTGCAGGACATCATCGGCGGCACGGAGGAGACCACCACCGGCGTCATCCGCCTGCGCGCCATGGAGGCCAACGGCGTCCTGAAGTTCCCGGTGATGGCCGTCAACGACTCGGCCACCAAGCACTTCTTTGACAACCGCTACGGCACCGGGCAGAGCACCATCGACGGCATCGTGCGCGCCACCAACGTCCTGCTGGCCGGCAAGACCTTCGTCGTGGCCGGCTACGGCTGGTGCGGGCGCGGCCTGGCCTCGCGCGCGCGCGGCCTGGGCGCCAACGTGGTCGTCACCGAGGTGGACCCGCTCAAGGCGCTGGAGGCCGTGATGGACGGCTACGGCGTCCTGCCCATGCAGGACGCGGCCAAGGTGGGCGACGTGTTCTGCACGGTCACCGGCGACCTCAACGTGCTGGATAAGCACCACTTCGAGGCCATGAAGGACGGCGCCATCGTCTCCAACTCCGGCCACTTCAACGTCGAGATCAACATCCCGGCGCTGGAGGCCATGTCCACGGGCAAACGCCGCGTGCGCGAGTTCGTGGAGCAGTACATGCTCAACGACGGCCGGCGCATCAACCTGCTGGGCGAGGGCCGGCTGATCAACCTGGCCTCCGCCGAAGGCCACCCGGCCAGCGTGATGGATATGTCCTTCGCCAACCAGGCCCTGGGCGCCGAGTACATGCTCAAGAACGCGGCCAGCCTGGGCAAGAAGGTCTACACCATCCCCGAGGCCATGGACAAGGAGATCGCCCGGCTGAAACTGCTGGCCATGGGCATCAAGATCGACACCCTCACGCCCGAACAGGACAAGTACCTGAACTCCTGGGAAGAGGGCACCTAACTCGCCGGGGCGACACGGGGAGCAGGGGAATTGGGGCCGGCCCGCCCCGGCTCCCCTGTTCCCGGAAGCCCTGAGGCTCTGCTCGCATGAGCACCGCCGCCACCTGCTACCAGCACCCGGACCGCCTGGCCGTCGAGCACTGTGAGACGTGCCAGCGGCCGGTGTGCGCGGCCTGCCTGTGGTACGCCGAGAGCGGCGAGCGGCTGTGCCCCGAGCACGCCGCGGCCGCCCTGCAGGCCGGCCGCCACGTCACCCCGCCCGAGCACTACGCCGAGGGCATCCCGCACAGCCAGGCCTCGGCCGCCCGTCTCCCCCAGGCCGAAGCGCCGTACAAGGGCAACAGCACCGATCTGACCGCCCTGGCCGCCCTGATGGCGGGCCTGGCCTCGGCGCTGGCCTGCTTCGGCCTGACCTATGTGTTGCCCCTGATCGCGTTTATTCTGGGCCTGGTCGCCTGGCTGCAGGCCCGCGACGCGCTCAACCCCCAGCGCGCCCGCCGGATGAGCCTGGTGGGCTTGGCCGGCGGCGGCGTGTTCCTCCTGGCCGTGCTGGGCGGCCTGGCTTTGATGGTCCTGTGCTTCGTCCTGCAGTTCGCGGTGATCATGTCCGCCAACCGCGGCCCCGTCTTCCCCACGCCCACCCCCTTCCCGCCCATCACGCCCTAGGCCGGCCTCAACTGAAGGCCAGCCGGAGCGGCGGCGTCTGCTCGCGCACGCCGCGCCAGTGGCCGGCCGCGGCATAGTCGTAATACTTCGTCCGCAGCAGCACCAGATCGCGGCCCGCGTGAAAACCATCGGGCAAGTGGGCGTTGTGGATGCGCACCGAAGCGTAGTAGTGCGGGGACAGTTCCTCGGCGGCGTAGCGGTGCCGCTCGCTGCCGCGCCATTGCTGGCCGGCCTCCAGCGCGCCCAGCACCACCAGGTTGCCCCAGTTGCCGTCCGC
>JAEURL010000003.1 GCA_016789165.1 Anaerolineales bacterium
GATCTCGCGCGAATAATCGGCGTCTTTCCGCTCTTTACTGTCTTCCCTTGAGCGCGCCTATGCGACCTACCACCCCCGAACACGTCCAGGCCCTGGTCCGCGAAAACCCGCGGGTCTTCCCGCGCGGCGCCGGCACCAAGCCCGCGCTCTCCACGCCGCCGGCCGAGGCCGCGGCGCTGGACCTGACCGGGCTGGCCGGCGTCACCGAATACGACCCCGGCGAATTCACGTTCACGGCCTGGGCCGGCACCCCGCTGGCCGACGTCCAGGCGCTGCTGGCCGAACACGGCCAGTATCTGCCCTTCGATCCGCCCTTCGCGCCGCGCGGCGCCACCGTGGGCGGCACGGTGGCCGCCGGTCTGAGCGGCCCCGGCCGCTACCGCTACGGCGGGGTGCGCGATTTTATCCTGGGCCTGCGCTGGGTGGACGGCGCCGGCCAGCTGGTGCGCGGCGGCGGCAAGGTGGTGAAGAACGCCGCCGGCTTCGATTTCCCCAAGCTCATGGTGGGCAGCCTGGGCCGGCTGGGCGTGCTGGTGGAGGCCACCTTCAAGGTCTTTCCGCGCCCGCCGGCCTTCGCCACCCTGCGCCTGGAGCGCCCGCGCTTCGCCGAGGCCCTGGAGGTGGTCCGCCAGCTCTACGCGGCCCCGCTGGACCTGGAAGCCCTGGACCTGCGGCCGGATGCGCGCAGTGTCACCGTTTACGTGCGGCTGGGCGGCCTGGCGGAGGCTCTGCCGGCCCGTCTGGACCGGCTGAGCCGCCTGCTGGGCGGCGGCGATCTGGTGGAAGGTCCGGACGACGCCGCGCTCTGGCACGCCGCGCGCGAGTTCGCCTGGGCCCCGGCCCAGACGGCGCTGGTGAAGGTGCCGCTCACGCCGGCCCGCGCGGCCGCGCTGGAGGCCGACCTGGCCGCGACGGCGGCTGAACGGCGCTACAGCGCCGGCGCGCAGGTGGCCTGGGTGGCCTGGCCCGGCCCATTGCCGGAGCTGGACCGCCGGCTGGCGGCCCTGGGCTTCTCCGGGGTGGTGGTGCTGGGCGAGCTGGCCCCGTCCGCCGGCCCCTGGCTCGGCGCGCCGCGCTCGGATCACGCCTTTGCCCAGCGCGTGAAGATGGCTCTCGATCCGGCCGGCCGTTTCGGCGCCCTTTGATCACTGGTCTATTGTCCGCCGCTCATTCGCCATGCAACACACCATCCCCGTCGATCAACTTGGTCCCGAAGGCAAGGTGATGGCGCAGGCCGTGGAGGCCTGCGTGCACTGCGGTTTCTGTCTGGCCGTCTGCCCCACGTACGCGGTGCTGGGCGAGGAGATGGATTCGCCCCGCGGCCGGATCGTCCTGATGAAGTCGGTGCTGGAGGGCAGCCTGCCGGTGGAGGCCACCCTGCCGTACATCGATCGCTGCCTGGGCTGTCTGGCCTGCACGCCGGCCTGTCCGTCCGGGGTGAAGTACGGCGAACTGCTGCCGCTGTACCGCGCGCACGCCGGCCGCCAGCGCCAGCGCGGCCTGCTGGACCGCGTCGCGCACACGCTGGTCCACGAGACCTTGCCCTACCCGGAGCGCTTTCGCCTGGCCGCCGCCGCCGGCCGGGTTGGGCGGCTGGTGCAGGGCGCGCTGCCGGCCCAGTTCCAGGCTATGCTCGGCCTCCTGCCGGAGAGTTTGCCGCCGGCCGCGCCGCTGCCGGAGCTCTATCCCGCGCAGGGGCCGCGCCGGGCGCGGGTGGCCCTGCTGACCGGCTGCGTCCAGCAGGCGCTGCGGCCGGAGATCAACTGGGCCACCCTGCGGGTGCTGGCCCGCAACGGCGTCGAAGTGGTCATCCCGCGCGGGCAGGGCTGCTGCGGCTCGCTGGCCCTGCACACCGGCGAACTGGAGCGCGCGCGCGGCCTGGCGCGCCACAACCTGCGCCTCTTCCCGGCCGAAGTGGACGCCGTCCTTACCAACGCCGCCGGCTGCGGCTCCGGGATGAAGGAGTACGGCATGCTCTTCGCCGGCCAGCCGGAGGCCGAAGCGGCCCGCGCCTTCGTTGGCCGCGCCCAGGACGTCAGCGAGTTCCTGGACACCCTCGGCCTGGTGCCGCCGCCGGCCCTGCCCGCGCCGCTCAAGCTGGCCTATCACGACGCCTGCCACCTGTCCAACGCGCAGGGCGTGGCCGCCGCGCCGCGCCGCCTGCTGGCCGCCATCCCCAACCTCAGCCTGGCCGAGATCCCGGAAGGGGAGCTGTGCTGCGGCTCGGCCGGCACCTACAACCTGGAACAGCCGGCCCTGGCGGACCAGTTCGGCGCGCGCAAGGCCCGCAACATCCTGGCCACCGGCGCGCAGGCCGTGGCCGCCGGCAACATCGGCTGCCTGATCCAGATCCAGACGCACCTGGCCAAGCAAGGCCAGGCCCTGCCCCTGTATCACACCCTGGAAGTGCTGGACCGGGCCTACGGCTCGGCCTGACTCAGCCAGCGCCTCGGCCGGCCCATGATCGCCCTGCAGCTGGATGCCCCGGCCCCGGTGGAAACCGCGCCGCTCCAGGCCCGCGACGTTCCGCCGCCCGAGCCCGCCGCGGCCGAGGTCCTGATCCAGGTGCGCGCCTGCGGCGTCTGTCACACGGACCTGCACGTGGCGGAGGGCGAACTGCCGGCCCGCCGCCGGCCGCTCATCCTCGGCCACCAGGTGGTGGGCCGGGTGGTGCGGGCCGGCCCGGCGGCTGCCGGCTGGCAGCCCGGCGACCGCGTGGGCGTGCCCTGGCTCAATTGGGCCTGCGGCGAGTGCGCGTTCTGCCGGCGCGGCGAGGAGAACCTGTGCCCGCGGGCGCGCTTCACGGGCTGGGACGCGGACGGCGGCTACGCCGAGTACCTGACCGTGGACGCGCGCTTCGCCGTGCCCCTGCCGGCCGCCTTTGCCGATGTCGAGGCGGCGCCGCTGTTATGCGCGGGCATCATCGGCTACCGCTCGCTGCGCCGGGCCGAGGTCCAGCCTGGCGAGCACATCGGCCTGTTTGGCTTTGGGGCCAGCGCGCACCTGGCGCTCCTGGTGGCGCGCCAGTGGGGCGGGGCGGTTTCGGTGTTCACGCGCGGCGCCGCGCACCGCGCCCTGGCCGAGGCCCTCGGGGCGGCCTGGGCCGGCCCGGCCGATCAGGCGCCGCCGGGCCCGCTGGACCGGGCCGTGATCTTTGCGCCGGCCGGCGAGCTGGTGCCGGCCGCCCTGGCGCGGCTGCGGCCGGGCGGGACCCTGGCCATCAACGCCATCCACATGAGCGCCATCCCGTCCTTTGACTATCGTCGGCTGTACGGCGAACGAACCGTCCGCAGCGTCGCCAACGCCACCCGCCAGGATGCCGCCGAGTTTCTGGCGCTGGCCGGGCCGGCCGGCCTGCGCGTCGCGGCCGAGGCCTATCCGCTGACGGAGGCCAACCGCGTCCTGCTGGCGCTCAAGCGCCGGGAGCTGCGCGGCGCCGCCGTCCTCCTGCCTTAGTTTGGGGCTGACCATGTCTTCCGTGATTTCGAAAGCCACGCTCGACCTGATTTACGACTACCACTACTGGATGAACGCCCAGATGCTGGCGGCCTGCGCGGCGCTGACGCCCGAGCAGTGGGGCCGGCCGCTCGGCCACTCGTGGGGCAGCGTCCACGGCGTGCTCGTGCACATGCTGGCGGCGGAGGAAATCTGGTGCCGGCGCTGGCACGGCGAGACGCCCGCGCGCCTGCGCCAGCCGGAGGAGTTCCCGACCCTGGACGACCTGCGTCCGGCCTGGGCGGAGCGGGAACGGGCCGTGCGCGCCTTCCTGGCCGGCCTGGACGAGGCCCGCCTGGCCGAGGCCTTCACCTACACCAACACGCGCGGCCAGGTCCTCACCGTGCCCTTCGGGCCCCTCCTGCTGCACGTGGCCAATCACGGCACCCACCACCGCGGCGAGCTGGTGGCCATGCTGGCCGTGCTGGAGGTTCCACACCCGGAGGATGACCTGCTGCGCTACCTGCAGTCCCGCGCCGACGCCCGGTAGTGTGAAAGCGGAGAGCGTGGTACCCTAGACCGCACACCGCTCCCACAAAGGTCGCCCTGCCATGGCTTCTGCCGCGCAGCGTCCCGTGCTCCTGGTCGAAGACAACCCCATCGACGTCGAGTTGACTCGCCGGGCCCTGGCCCGCCGCCGCCTGCTTCACCCGCTGGAGGTGGCGCGCGACGGCGAAGAGGCCCTGGCCCGCATCCGGAGCTGGGAGGCTGGCGCGCCCGCGCCCCTGATCATCCTGCTGGACCTGAAGCTGCCCAAGGTGAACGGCCTGGAAGTGCTGCAGCACCTCAAGGCGCACGTCCACTACCGGGTCATTCCCGTGATCGTCCTCACCACCTCGGCCGAGGTGCGCGATGTCGAATCGGCCTACCAGTTGGGCGTGAACTCCTACATCGTCAAGCCCGTGGACTTCGACCGCTTTGTCGAAGTGGCCGAGACGCTCGAACACTACTGGACCGCCGTCAACATCCCCCCGCCGCTGTAGGCCTGCCGCCTCCCGCCCGCCGCCTCCGGCGCCCTGTCTGTTCCGGCAGGGTCCCGGGCCGTCCCGCTCTGGATAAGATGATATAGTTACTCCGCTATCGCTGAGCGGCGTATCCATTCAAGGAGAACGGGATGTTCGCTTCCACCGCCGAACTGACGGATGCGCTCGGCCGCCAGCAGTACATCGCCTCGGACGAGATTGCCACTGTCCTCTTCCTGGCCGAGCGCCTGGGGAAGCCGGTGCTGGCCGAAGGCCCGGCCGGCGTGGGCAAGACCGAGCTGGCCAAGGCCTGGGCGGCGGCCGCCGGCCGGCCGCTGATCCGGCTCCAATGCTACGAAGGCCTGGACGAGACCAAAGCCCTGTACGAGTGGGAATACTCCAAGCAGATGCTGTACACGCAGCTGCTGCGCGATAAGCTCAGCCAGCTGCTGGCCGACGCCAACACCCTCAGCGAGGCCGCCGACCGCCTGGCCGGCGAAGACAACGTCTTTTTCTCGCCGCGCTTCCTCCTGCCGCGCCCGCTGCTCCAGGCCGTCATGGCCGAAGCCCCGGTGACCTTGTTGATCGACGAGATCGACCGCGCCGACGCCGAGTTCGAGGCCTTTCTGCTCGAGGTGCTCAGCGACTTCCAGGTCACGGTGCCGGAATTGGGCACGCTGGCGGCGGTGCATCGTCCGCTGGTGCTGTTGACGAGCAACAACACGCCCTCTCCCAGGTCA
>JAEURL010000033.1 GCA_016789165.1 Anaerolineales bacterium
CGGCCGGCCTCTCCAACCAGGAAATCGCCGACCAGCTGGTCATCTCGCTGGGCACCGTCAAGACCCACACCGCCAACATCCACGGCAAGCTGGGGGTGAACACCCGCCTGCAGGCCGTCAACCAGGCCCGCGCCCTGGGGCTGGTCTAATCTCCTCCCTGGAATACAACCTTCGGTTGATCTGGCGCCTCCCGGTTTAGGCCTAGTCTGAACCTGGCCGGGCGGACCGATTTTGGTCTCGCGCGCGCCAGGCACCCATGGAAACCGCCCGCGTCCTGCGGCTGGATCAGCCGGCCGCTTACCGCATCGTCTTCCAAGGCCGGGTCGAGGCCGAGTGGTCCGATTGGCTCGCCCGGCTCTCCGTCGACATCCAACCGGGCACGCCCCACCAGCCGGCGCTGACCACCCTGACCGGCACCGTGGCCGACCAGGCCGCGCTGTTCGGCTTGCTGGCGCGCCTGCGCGACCTGGGCCAGCCCCTTTTGCTCGTCCAATGCCTGGAGGCGGAGCTTGCGCCGCCTCCCTCTCACCCAGGAGTTCCCCATGACTGACCACACCGCCGTCGAAGTCCACGACCTGCACAAGAGTTTCGGCAGCCTTCAGGCCGTGCGCGGCGTCACCTTTGCGGCCCGCGCCGGCGAGGTGCTCAGCCTGCTCGGCCCGAACGGCGCCGGCAAGAGCACCACCATCGCCATGCTGTCCGGGCTGATCCGGCCGGACGAGGGCGACGCCTGCATTGAAGGCCAATCGATCCGGAACACGCCGGCCGCCGCCAAGGCCGCGCTGGGCGTGGTGCCGCAGGAGATCGCCCTCTACCCGGATCTCTCGGCCCGCGAGAACCTGGAGTTCTGGGGCAAGATGTACGGGCTGCGCGGCGCGGCCTTGCGGCAGCGCGTGGACGAAGTTCTGGACGTGATCGGTCTGAAGGACCGGCAGAAGGACCGCGTGGGCAAGTTCTCGGGCGGCATGAAGCGCCGGGTGAACATCGGCGCGGCCCTGCTGCACAAGCCGCGCGTGGTGATCATGGACGAGCCGACGGTGGGCATCGACCCGCAGAGCCGCCGGCACATCCTGGACAACGTCAAGGACCTGAACGCGCAGGGCATGACCGTGCTGTACGTCACCCATTACATGGAGGAGGCGGCCGAGCTCTCCGACCACATCGCCATCGTGGATCAGGGGCGCGTGATCGCCTACGGCACGCACGCCGAGCTGATGGCCCTGGTGGGCGAGCAGACCCGCGTGGACCTCAAGCTGAGCGCCGACGGCGCCGCGCTGGCCGCCGAGTGGCGGACGGCGCCGGGTGTGACCCAGGTGTCGCTGGCCGAAGACGCGGCCGGCGGCCCGCCCATGGCGAGCGTGCTGTGCGACGACAGCAACCGCGTCCTGCCGCATCTGTTCGAGATCGCCGGCCGGCACGGCGTGCGGCTCGCCTCGGTGGACATTCAAGAGCCCAACCTGGAGACGGTCTTCCTGCACCTGACCGGCAAGGCGCTGCGCGATTGAAACCGGATCGCCCAGGCCGCAGCCGGCCGGAGGCCGCTATGAAAATCCTCGACATCGCTTTCAAAGACCTGCTCCGCTTCTACCGCAGCGCCTTCGCCGTGGGCATGATGATCGTCGTGCCGCTGCTGATCACGGGCCTGATCTACTTTGCCTTTGGCGGGCTGAGCGCCGGCACCGGCCGGCTCAACCTGCCGCCGCTCGGCCTGGTGCTGGTGAACCTGGACACGGCGGCCCCCGAGCCGGCGCTGGGCCAGCTGCTGATTGACTACTTCAACGACCCGGCCATGCCGGACTGGCTGACCGTCAGCACCGCGCCCACGGCGGCCGCCGCCCGCGCCGCCGTGGACGGGCGCACGGCCGGCGTGGCCGTCATCATCCCGGCCGGCTTCTCACAGGCCCTGCTGACCGGGGAAGCCCCGGCCACGCTGACCCTGATCCAGGATCCCACCCTGAGCCTCGGCCCGCAGATCGTGCAGGACCTGCTGCGCCTGTTCACCGACAGCGTGACGGGCGGGCGCATCGCGGCGAGCGTGGCCGGCCAGGCGCTGGCCGCCCCGGACCCGGCCGCCGTGCAGGCCATCGGCCAGGCGTACGCGGTCTGGGTGGCCGAGGCCGAGCGCAACCTGCACCACAGCGCGGCGCCGCTGCTGGCCGTCCAGACGCCCTCCGCCGCCGCCGAGGCCGCGCCGGCCGACGACCTCAGCCGGATCATGGCGCGCATCACGGCTGCCATGCTGATCTTCTTCACCTTCCTGACCGGCGCCAACAGCGCTCAGTCCATCCTGCGTGAAGATGAGGAAGGCACCCTGGCGCGGCTGTTCACCACGCCCACGCCGCGCCCCACCGTGCTGGCCGGCAAATTCGCGGCCGTCTTTTTGACCATCTTCGTCCAGGCCGCCGTGCTGCTGACCACCGCGACCGTGGCC
>JAEURL010000083.1 GCA_016789165.1 Anaerolineales bacterium
AGGCCGGCCCGGCGGTGAAGGCGCTGGCGGCGCAGGCGGCTGACGCCCTCGCGCAGGGCCGAGGGGATCAGGGCGTGGGCGAAGCTGAAGGCGGCCCGCCCGGTGCGCCGGGCCTCCACGATCAACTGGGCGTGCTCGGCGGCCTCCAGGGCCGCAATCAGGGCCTCCTCGTCCAGATCGCTGGCCCGCGCCAGCGTCTCGAAGTCAAAATCGCGGCCGAGCACGGCGGCCAGGCGCAGCGCGTCCTGGGCCGGCTCCGGCAGCTTGGCCACCCGAGCTTGCAGGGTAACGCGCACGCTCTGCGGGATGATGATCTCGTCCAGCCCAGCGGCCTGCCAGCTTCCCTCGGCCAGGCTCAGCCGGCTCTCCTCCACCAGCGTCTTGCAGACTTCCTCGACGAAGAACGGGTTGCCCTCCGTCTCGTGGTGGACGGCCGCCGCCAGGGCGTCGCTCACCGGGCCCTGGAGCAGGGCGGCCAGCAGCGCCCGCGTGCCGTCCAGGCTGAAGCGCCCCAGCTTGAGGCGCGTGGATAGGCGCTCGCGGTTCAGGTCAACCAGCACCTCCGGCAGGCAGCAGGCCTGATCGAGGTCGGTCTCGCGGTAGGTGAAGACCAGCAGCAGCCGCTGCCGGCGCAGCCGGCGGGCCAGGTGGCGCAGCAGGAAGAGCGTGCCGCTGTCCGCCCAATGGACGTCCTCGATGCACAACAGCAGCGGCTGCTCGGCCGTCAGCGCCGCGCACAGCGCCACGAAGCTCTCGAAGACGCGGCTTTGCTCGGCCTGCGGCTCCAGGCTGCGGCCGCCGCGGGCCGCCGGCTCGGGGGCCAGCACCGGGCGCAGATCCGGGACCAGCGTCAACAGGCCGCTCAGCACGGCCGGCGCGCGCACCTCGGCCGGCGGGCTGTCCAGCAGGATCGGGCGCAGGATCTGGGTGATCGGCCCGTAGGGGGCGCCGCCCTCCGCGTAGCATTCGCCCGCCAGCACCCGCCCGCCGGAGACCTCGGCCAGGGCGCGCAGCTCCTGCACCAGCCGGGTCTTGCCGATGCCGGGCTCGCCGCTGAGCAGCAGGACGTGGCCGGCGCCGCCGACGGCCCGGGTCCAGTGGGCGCGCAGTTCGGCGGCCTCGCGTTCGCGGCCCACCAGCCGGCCGCGGGCCAGGTGATCGAGCAGGGAGCGGTGCGGGTCGGCCGGGCCGGCCGCGGCCTCGCCGCGCCCGATCTGCTCCAGCCGCGCGCGCACGGCGGCGGCGCTGGCCGGCCGCTCGTCCGGCTGTTTGGCCAACAGCTGGCAAATCAGGGCTTCCAGGGCCGGCGGCAGATCCGGGACGTGGGTGTGCGGCGGGACGAGGGGCGCGTGCAGGTGCTGGGAGATGACGGCCAGCGGATCGTCGCCCGTGAAGGGCAGCTTGCCCGTGGTCAGCTCGTAGAGCAGCACGCCCAGCGAGTACAGGTCGGCGCGGCCGTCGGCCGGCTGGCCGAGGGCGATCTCGGGCGCCAGGTAGAACACGGTGCCGATCAGGCCGCCTTCCTGGGTAAGGCGGGAGGCCAGCGAGCGCGCCAGGCCGAAATCGGTGAGCTTGATCAGCGGCGGGCCGCCGGCCGCCTCCTCGGCCACCAGGATGTTCTCCAGTTTGAGGTCGCGGTGGATGATGCCGTGGCCGTGCGCGTGCTCCAGGGCCGCGCAGATCTGGCGGGCCACGTCCAGGATCGCGCCCGGCGGCAGCGGCCAGGCCTCGTACAGGGAGCGGCCGGGCACCAGCTCCATGACGATGAAGGACACGCCCGCGATCTCGCCGGCGTCGTAGATGCTGACGATGTTGGGGTGGTTGAGCTGCGCGGCGGCGCGGGCCTCGTGCAGCAGGCGGTTGCGGCCCTGCGTGCCGAGCTGAGTCTCGTTCAGCAGCTTGACGGCCACGGCCCGGTCCAACACCAAGTCTTGCGCCCGAAAGACCGTGCCCATGCCGCCTTGGCCGATCACGGCCTCGAGACGGTAGCGATCCAGCAGCGTGGTTCCCAGCATAACGGGCGCCTCCGTCAGGCCTCTTCGTCCAGGGCGGCCTGCACGGCCTCGTCCAACGTCCAGCGCCGGCCGGCCGCCTCGGCCGCCGCCCAGCCGGCCTCGCCCAGCGCCGCGCCCAGGCCGTCCGCCAGCCGAGCGTAATCCGGCTGGTCCACGGGCGGCAGCGGCGCGCCGATCAGCTCGCGCAGGGCGCGCGCGGCGGCCAGCAGGCGGGCCGCCCGCTCCGCGGATCCGGCGGCGCCGGCCAGGCCCTCCAGCGCCTCCGCCACCCCCTGCCGGTCGCCCATCTCGCGCCGCAGGCGCAGGCTGGCGCGGAAGTGGCGCGCGGCCTCCGCCGGCGCTCCGGCGGCCAGGCTGTGCCGGCCGGCCTCCGCCAGGGCGACGCTGTAAAAGCGCTGGTCGCCGCTCTCCTGGATGAATTGGCGGCCCTGTTCCAGCAGGCCGCGGGCCTGCTCCGGCGTGCCGCGCCGGCAGGCGATGGCGCCCAGCCCAAGCAGGGCCAGGCCCGTCACCAGGCGCTCCTCCAGCGGGGGCAGCAGCTGCAGGCACTCTTGAAAGAGCGTCTCGGCCGAATCCAACTGGCGCTGCAGATAGGCGAGGTGGGCGCGGTGGTAGAGCAGCGAGGCCAGGGTCAGCACATCATCGTTGGCCCGGCTCTCGGCCAGGGCCTCGTCCAAAAGGTGTTCGGCGCGCGCGTAATCGCCCTGCAGATAGGCCAGCTGGCCCAGCAGCGCCAGCGCGCTCAAGGCGTTGCCCACATCGCCGCGCTCCCGCGCCAGCGCGTAGCCCTCGGCGGCCAGGTCCCGAGCCTGCGGATATTCGCCGCGCCGGAAGGCCAGGCTGGCCAGCCGCAGCAGGGACATGGCCACGCCGGCCTTGTCGCCCAGCTCGCGGTACAGGCCCAGGCTTTCCTCGGTCACGGCTGCGGCTTGCGGGTAATCGCCGCGCAGGCGCAGGATGTAGCCCAGCCCGCTCAGGGTGGTGGCGATGCCCCAACGGTCGCCCGAGCGGCGGAAGTGCTCCAGGCCGGCCTGCCAGGCCGGCTCGGCCTGGGCGGTCTCGTCGCGGCTGAAGGCCAGCCAGCCCTGGTTGAGGGCCACCAGCCCCAGGCCCCAGGCGTCCTCCAGCTCGTGGAAGATGGCCCGGCTCTCGGCCAGCGGGCCGCGCGCTTCGGCCAGTTTGCCCTGCGCCCACCAGGCGGCGGCCAGCCCGCGCAGCGCGTAGGCCTCGCCCCAGTGATCGGCCTCGGCGCGGTAGAGGGCCAGGGCGCTTTCATACAGGGCGATGTCGCTGCCGTCCTCGTTGGCCAGCCAGGCCGCGCCGCACAGGGCCCAGGCGCGCGCCTCGGCCGGCGCGGCGGCCGCCCGCCCCAGCAATTGCTCCAGCCACTGCCGGCCCTCGCGCCAGAAGCCGCGCAGATACCAGAAGCGCGCCAGGTCCCCGGCCAGGCGCAGGCCGGCCTCCAGCGCCTGGCTCGAGAGCGACCATTTCAACGCGGCGCGCAGGTTGTCGTGTTCGGCCTCCAGCCGCTCGATCCAGGTGAGCTGGCCGGCGGCGCGCAGCTCGGGCTCGGCCTTGGCGGCCAGGCGTTGAAAGTAGGCCAGGTGCTGGGCGCGGATGCCGGCCGCCTCGCCCGACTCCAGCAGCCGTTCGCGCGCGTACTGGCGGATGGTTTCGAGCATGCGGTAGCGCGGGTGCCCGGAGGTCTCGTCGACCAGCACCAGGGATTTGTCCACCAGATGGGCGAGCAGGTCCAGGATATCGCCGGCGGCCAGAGCCGGCTGGGGCGCCGCCTCGGCGGCCTCCGCGCAGACGGCCTCGGCCGCCTCCAGCGTCCAGCCGCCCAGGAAGACGGCCAGCCGGCGCAGCAGCGCGCGCTCCGGCGCGGAGAGCAGCTCCCAGCTCCAATCGATCAGGGCCCGCAGGGTTTGCTGGCGGGGCAGGGCGGTGCGGCTGCCGCCGGTCAGCAGGCGGAAGCGGTCGTCCAGGCGGGCCGCGATCTGCTCGACGGTCATGGCCCGGATGCGCGCGGCCGCCAATTCCAGCGCCAGCGGCAGGCCGTCCAGCTGGCCGCAGACCTGGATCACGGCCGCGGCGTTGGCCGGGGTGAGGGCGAAATCCGGTTTGATGGCGGCGGCCCGGTCCACGAACAGCCGCACGGCCTCAAACTGGTCCAGGGCCGCCGGCTCAGGCGGGTGCTCGGGGTCCGGGCTGGAGAGCGAGGGGACGCGGTAGGCCACCTCGCCGGCGATGCCCAGCGCCTCGCGGCTGGTGGCCAGGATGCGGACGTCCGGGCAGGCGCGCAGCACGGCCTCGGCGAACTGGGCGCCGGCGTCGATCAGGTGCTCGCAGTTATCCAGGATCAGCAGCAGGGCGCGCGGGCGCAGGGCGTCGGTGAGGGTTTTGAGCAGGGCGTGGCCCGGCTCTTCCCGCACGTTGAGCAGGGCGGCCACCGTCTGCGGCAGCAGGGCCGGGTCCGTGATCGGACCGAGCTCCACCAGCCAGATCCCGTCCGGGAAAACCGGCTGGCCGCCGTTGGCCCCGGCCTCGGCGCTCAGCCAGGCCTCCGCCACCTGCAGGGCCAGGCGGGTTTTGCCGCAGCCGCCGGAGCCGGTGAGCGAGACCAGGCGCGCGGCGGCCAGCCGGCTGCGCACCTCGCGCATCTCGCGCTCGCGGCCGATGAAGCGCGTCAGCTGCAGCGGCAGGTTGTGGCGCAGGCCGGCCGCCCGGCCGCCCGCGGTGCCGGCCGGGCGCCACACCTGGCCAAGGGCGGCGGCCACCTCGCCCGCATCCGCGAAACGCTCGGCCGGGTCCTTGGCCAACAGCCGCAGGATGACGGCTTCCAGCGCCGGCGGGAGGTCCGCGCGGTGGGTGCTGGGCGGCGGCGGCGGGGCGTGGATGTGCTGCGAGACGATGATGATCGGGTCGGCGCCGGTGAAGGGCAGCTGGCCGGTGGTCAGCTCGTAGAGCATCACGCCCAGGGCGTATAGGTCGGCCCGGCCGTCCACGAGCTGGCCGGTGACCTGTTCGGGCGCCAGGTAGTAGACCGTGCCCAGCACGGCCTCCTCGGGCGTGGCGCGGCCGGCCACGGCGGCGCGGGCCAGGCCGAAGTCCATCAGCTTGGCGGTCCCATCCGGGGTGAGCACCACGTTCTCGGGTTTGAGGTCGCGATGGATCACGCCGTGGGCGTGGGCGTGTTCCAGCGCCGCGCAGACCTGGCGCGCGACGGCCACGGTCTGCTCCAGCGGCAGCGGCCAGCGCTCGTAGAGCGAGGCGCCCTCCACCAGCTCCAGGACGATGAAGGCCAGGCCGTCGGCCTCGCCGGCGTCGTGGACGCTGACGATGTTGGGGTGGTTGAGCCGGGCGGCGGCGCGCGCCTCCTGCAGCAGGCGGGCGCGGCCGGCCGCGCCCAGGCCGGGGTCGGCCAGCACCTTCACGGCCACGTCGCGCTGCAGGACTTCGTCCCGCGCGCGGTAGACGGTGCCCATGCCGCCGCGGCCCAGCTCGGCGGTGAGACGGTAGCGGTTCTGGAGCGTGGTGCCGATCATGGGCTCAGGCCGCGGTGCGCCGGGCGACCACGAGGGTCACATCGTCCAAGGGGATGGCGCCGTCAGCGAAATCGGTCAGGCGGCGCTCCAGCGTGGCCACGATCTCGGCCGCCGGAAGGCCGGCGTGGTCCGCCAGGATCGCCTGCGCGCGGGCCAGGCCGAACTCTTCGCCGGCCGGATTGAGGGCATCGGTCAGGCCGTCGGTATATAGCAGCAGCACGTCGCCGACGGCCAGTTGGACGGAGTGCTGGCCGAAGCGCTCGGCGGGGTCCACGCCCAGCGGCAGGCCCGTGCGCCACAGCTGTTCCATCTGGCCGGAGCCGGCGCGGTAGATGAGCACCGGGTTGTGGCCGGCGCTCAGGCACAGCACCTCCGGCGCGGCCGGGGCCAGCCGGACGTAGGCCAGGGTGACGAACATGCTGTTCACCGAATCCGCACACAGCAGGCGGTTGGCCTGGCCCAGGGCCTCGGCCGGGTCGGCGGCGGCGGCCAGGCTGGCGCGCACGGTGCTGCGGGTGAGGGCCATGAAGAGCGCGGCCGGCATGCCCTTGTCGGTGACGTCGGCGGCCACCAGCCCCAATCCGCCGGCCGCCTCGCCGGGGGCCGGCGGCACGGGGACGAAATCGTAATAGTCGCCGGCCACCTCGCGCGCCGGCTGCCAATGGGCGGCGATGTCCCAGCCGGGCAGCGGCGGGACCGTGGCCGGCAGCAGACGGGTCTGGACCTCGCGCGCCACCTGCAGCTCCCGTTCCAGGCGGCCCTTTTCCACCGCCAGCTGATACAGGCGGGCGTTCTCGATGGCCACGGCGGCGCTGGCGGCGATGGCGGTCAGCAGGTCCAGGTCGGCGGGGGTGAAGATGCCGGCTTGCAGGCGGCTGTCCACGTAAACCACGCCGCTGATCTGGTCTTTGAGCTGGAGGGGCACGCACAGGATGGCGCGCAGGCCGAGGGCCATGACGCTGGCGCGGTTCTTCAGCCAGTCGTCGCTGCGGGCATCGCTGGCCAGCAGCGGCCGGCCCTCGCGCGCCACGCGCTCGACGATGCCGCGCGAGACCTGGAACTCGGGGGCGGACAGGGTGCGCTGGTCCAGGCCGCGGGCGGTGCGCGCCGTGAGTTGGCCATCGGGGCCGCGCAGCATGACAAAGCCGCGCTCGGCGCGCGTGGCGGCGATGACCTCGTCGATCACGGCGTTCAGCACGGCCTCCAGTTCCAGCGACGAGTTGAAGGCCTGGGTGACGCGATAGAGCAAGGCCAGCCGGTCTTCAGACGGGCGGGCAGATGGAAGAGTCATGGACGCGCCGGGTTGAATCGATTATACCCTGCGCAGTCGGCTGTGATACACTCGCCGGCGATGACCACGGTTGCCGCCGCTCCGCGCCCGCACTTCATCAACCCCCAGCTCGCCGGCGAAACCTTCCTCTGGCCGGCCGGCCCGGTGGGGGTGGTGCTCTCGCACGGCTTCACGGCCACCACGGCCGAGGTCCGGCCGCTGGCCCAGCGCCTGCACGCGGCCGGCTACAGCGTGGCCGGGCCGCTCCTGCCCGGTCACGGCACCACGCCCGAGGATCTGAACACGCGCCGCTGGCCGGAGTGGGTGGCGGCCGTCGAGGCGGCCTATCAGGCCCTGGCCGGGCAGTGCCAGCGTGTCTTTCTGGGCGGCGAATCAATGGGCGCGATGCTGGCCCTCAACGTGGCCAGCCGGCATCCGGAGGCGGCCGGCCTGCTGCTCTACGCGCCGGCCATTCAGACTACGGCCCGCCTGCGCGATATCGCCCTGGCGGCCCTGGCCAGCCGGGTGCAGCCCGTGCGCGCCAAGCCGCGCCGGGCGCCCACGCCCGTGGACCCCTTCTGGCAGGGCTACGACGTTTATCCCACGCGGGCGCTGCTGCAGTTTTTCCAGCTGCAGTGGGAGACCCGCCGCCTTTTGCCGCGGGTGCAGCCGCCGGTGCTGATCATCCAGGGCCGGCTGGATCTCACCGTCCATCCGCTGGCCGGAGCCCTGATAGAGGCCGGCATCGCCTCCGCGCGCCAGGAGCTGCATTGGATGGAGCGCTCCACCCACTGCGTCGTCCTGGACGAGGAGCTGCCGCGCATCGCCGAATTGACGCTGGCGTTTCTGACCCGCCACGCCGGGTGAGGCGCCGGCGGGGCAGCCGGCCGATATACGCAGCGGTCCCCCTCTCCCAACGACGGGAGAGGGGGACCGTTTCTTTTGGGGCCGTGGCTCGCGCTGCGGCGCGGCGGCGGCGTCAGTTGAGGTGCGGGCGGATGGCCGTGAGCGTCTTCCGATCGACGCTCAGATGGATCTCGTCCTCGCCCAGAATAACCACCCAGGCGATCGGGATCAAGCGATACTCCCGGGCCAGCAGGCCGCTGGCGATCTCCAGGTGCGTGATCTGGCGCGTATCCGGCGCGGCCGCCACGCTTTCCAGGGCGCCGGCATAGCGGCCATCGGCCGTGACGATCTTGGCGCTGCCTTTCAGGGCCACGGTATCGACCGGGAGGTTGCGCTCGAGGCGGGTCAGGAGGCGCGGCCCGGGCGCCGCCGGATAGGTGGCGGGCCGGCCGGCCAATTCCGCCAGCGTCCGGTCGGGCGGCGCGGCGTCGTCAAAGATATCTTGCCGCTCCTCGAAGGGCGGCAGCGTCTTCAGGTCCCCGGCGGCGCGGGACAGGACGATCTGGGCTTCGGTCGCCTGGTCGACGAACTCCAGGGGCACCACCTTGTCCTCGGTGAAGAGGAGGCCCTGATGGATCACGAGGTGGGTGATCTCCCGGGTGTCCGGGCGGACGACCACCCGGCCCAAGTGCCCGACCTCGTGGCCCTCGGCGGTCCGGACGCGGGCGAACTGTTTGAACAACATGGTGACACTCCTTCCGTCAGTAGTGGGTACGGTGCGGCGGGCCGGGCCGGCCCGCGCTAACGGTACGCGCGGGCGCGGGCAAACAGGCTGA
>JAEURL010000090.1 GCA_016789165.1 Anaerolineales bacterium
CCTCCAATTGGATATCACCTTCTTCACCGGGCACATGAGCGGCCCCAACTGGCCGCCGCGCTGGCTGCTGGGCACGCCCGGCGTGTCCACCCCGCGGCCCATCGTCGTGCAGGGCCGCCGCGTGGCCGGCCCGTACCGCAACCCGTTCTCCGATCCGCCGGCCCTGGCCGCCGAGCGCCGCCTGCTGGACGCCGTGGTCGGCGCGCTGAAGGACCATCCGGCCGTCGCGCTCTGGAACCTGGGCAACGAGCCGGACCTGTTTGCCGAGCCGGAGGCCGCCGCCGCCGGCCAGGCCTGGGTGCGCGAGATGGCGGCGCGGGTGCGGGCCCTGGACCCGCGCCATCCGGTCACCTGCGGCCTGCACTTCCCCAGCCTGACCTCGCACAACGGCCTGCGCGTCGATCACGTTTTCGCCGCGACGGACACGGCCGTGATGCACGCCTATCCCATGTACCTGCCCTGGGCCCGTGGGCCCCTGGACCCGGACCTGGTGCCCTTCGCCTGCGCGTTGACGCGGGCCCTGAGCGGCCGGCCGGTCCTGATGGAGGAGTTCGGCGGGCCCAGCCTGCCGCCCGGCGAGCCCTCCCAGGTGCGGCGCTGGACCGCGCACGGCCAGACGCACCAGCAGTTCATGGCGGCCGAGGAGGACCTGGCCGGCTACCTGGCCGCCGTCCTGCCCCGGCTCGTGGATGTGGGCGCCACTGGGGCCGTCTTGTGGTGCTTCGCGGACTACGCCCCGGCGCTGTGGTCTGAACCGCCCTGTGACGAGTTCTGGCACGAACGGCACTTCGGCCTGGTGCGCCCGGACGGCTCGCTTAAGCCGCACGCCCACGTACTGCGCGGCTTCGCGGCCGCGCGGCCCGCGGTGCTGGCCGAGCCGCGCCGGCGCGTGACCCTGGACCTGACGCCGGACGAGTATTACCGCAACCCCGAGGCGCACGCCCGGCGCCTATACGCTCACTTCCTGGAAGAGGCTTAACCCATGTCTGTTTCGTCCTCCACCGGCGCCCGCGCGGCCGGCTGGCCGCTGCGCACGCTGATCCTGATCTGGCTGGGCTGGTTCGTGGTGCTGTACGCGTTTCAGGCCGTGGTCCCGCAGCGCCTGACCCTGCGCCGGCCCGATTTCGCCGCCGAGTGGACGGCCGGCGAGACGGCCGCCAACAGCCAGAACAACAAGCCCTATCTGCTCGAGCCGTTCCTGAACGCGCAGGTCTCGTGGGACTCGGAGTATTACCTCTCCATCGCCCTGGGCGGCTACGACGATCCGGCCATGCGCCTGATCCGCGACCGCGGCACCGGCCAGGAAGTTTCCCAGAACTTCGCCTTCTTTCCGCTCTATCCGCTGCTGATGCGCACGCTGCTGCCGGCGTTGTGGTTCCTGGACCTCACCCCCATCGCCACAGCCTCCCTGGCCGGCGTGGCCGTGGCCTTGCTGGGCACCTTGGCCGGCCTGATCGCCCTGTGGGATCTGACCCGCTCCGAACTGGGCGAGGCCGACGGCCTGCGGGCCGTGGCCTATCTGCTGATCTTCCCGACCGGTTTCTTCCTGGCCATGGTCTACACCGAGGGGCTGTTCCTCGGCCTGTCGTTCACGGCCCTGGCGCTCTCGCGCCGCAAGCAGTGGCTGTGGGCCTCGCTGGTGGCCGGCTTGGCCCCCTGGACCCGCGCGCACGGCGCGGCGCTGGCCCTGCCGCTGGTCGTGGCCTGGCTGCAGGCCGTGGACTGGAAGCGCCCGCTCGGCGGGCAGTTCTCGGCGCGCTGGCTGGCGCAGGGCGCGCTGGCGCTGCTGCCGCTGGCCTCCTACCTGGTCTGGCGGCTCGGGCCGATGGGCCAGAGCTGGGCCGTGATCCAGGTCAATTTCTTTCAGCGCGGCCTGCTCGACCTCGGCGGTTCGCTGGCCAGCTGGCAGCGCGCCTTCGCCTACGCGGGCGAACACGGCCCGGCCCTGGTTTACATGGGCCTGGAGGTCTTCACGGTCGCCCTGGCGGCCCTGGCCGGCCTGGCCCTGCTGCGGCGCGCGCCGGCGGTGGCCCTCTACAGCCTGGCGCTGGTGGCCGTCTCGGTCTTCAGCGGCGTCGCCCAGAGCATGGCCCGCTACATGCTGGTGGCGCCGGCCACCTATCTCGTCTTGGCCTGGCTGGGCCGGCGGCCGGCCTTCGACCGGGTCTGGTCCCTGGCCAGCACCCTGGCCATGGGCCTGACGGCCCTGCTCTTCGCGTTCGATATGTGGGTGGGCTGACGCCCGCGCCCTTTCCCCGGGAGATATCTCATGCGTTACGGACACTTCGACGACGCCAGCCGTGAATACGTCATCACGCGCCCGGATACCCCCCTGCCCTGGATCAACTACCTGGGCAGCGAGGCCTTCTTCGGCCTGATCTCCAACACCGCCGGCGGCTACGCCTTCTATCGCGATGCCCGCCTGCGCCGGCTCACGCGCTACCGCTACAACAACGCCCCGCTCGACGCCGGCGGCCGCTACCTGTACCTGCGCGACGACCAGAGCGGCGCCTACTGGTCGCCCACCTGGATGCCCACCCGCCGCGACCTGGAGGCCTACACCTGCCGGCACGGCCTGGGCTACACCGTCATCGGCTCCACCTATCAGGGCCTGGCGGCCGAGACCCGCTACTTTGTGCCGCTGGGCGAGACCCTGGAGGTCTGGGAGACGCGCCTCACCAACCAGCGCGCGGCGCCGGCCGAGGTTTCGCTGTTCGCCACCGTCGAATTCTGCCTGTGGGACGCCTGGGACGACGCCACCAACTACCAGCGCAACTACAGCACCGGCCAGGTGGAAGTGGCCGACGGCGTGATCTATCACAAGACCGAGTACCGCGAGCGCCGCGACCACTTCGCCTACTTCGCCTGCTCGGAGCCGCTGGCCGGCTTCGACACCCAGCGCGAGGCCTTCCTGGGCGCTTACCGCGGCTGGGCCGAGCCGCTGGCCGTCGAGCGCGGCCAGACCAGCCAGTCCCTGGCCCACGGCTGGCAGCCCATCGGCGCGCACCACGTCCGGCTGACGCTCCAGCCCGGCGAGACGCGCACCGTGATCTTCCTGCTCGGCTACTTCGAGAACCCGCGCGACGCCAAGTTTGACCCGCCCGCCTCGCCGACCCTCAACAAGCGCGGGGTGGCGCCCGTCATCGCCCGGTATTTGCAGCCGGCCCAGGTGGAGGCCGCCTTCCAGGCCCTGCGCCGCTACTGGGACGGCCTGCTCGGCCGGCTGCAGGTGCAGACCCCGGACGAGCACACCAACCGCATGGTAAACATCTGGAACGCCTACCAGTGCATGGTGACGTTCAACATGAGCCGCTCGGCCTCCTACTTCGAGTCGGGCATCGGGCGCGGCATGGGCTTCCGCGACTCCAACCAGGACCTGCTCGGCTTCGTCCACATGATCCCGGCCCGCGCCCGCGAGCGCATCCTGGATATCGCCGCCACCCAGCTGCCCAACGGCGGCGCCTATCACCAGTATCAGCCGCTCACCAAGCGCGGCAACAACGACATCGGCTCGAACTTCAACGACGACCCGCTCTGGCTGATCCTGGGCGTGGCCGCCTACCTGAAGGAGAGCGGGGATTGGGCGATCCTGGACGAGCCGGTGCCCTACGACAACGCGCCCGGCAGCGAGACACCCCTGTACGAGCACCTGCAGCGCTCGCTCCAGTACACGCTGGACCGGCTGGGCCCGCACGGTCTGCCGCTGATCGGCCGCGCCGACTGGAACGACTGCCTGAACCTGAACTGCTTTTCCGACACGCCCGGCCAGTCCTTCCAGACCACCACCAACAAAGAGGGCCGGGTGGCCGAGTCGGTCTTTATCGCCGGCCTGTTCGTGCTGGCCGCCGACGAACTGGCGGGCGTGGCCCGCGCGCGGGGCCGGCTGGAGGAGGCCGCCCGCTACCACGCGGCCGCGCGCCAGATGGAAACCGTCACCCTGCAGCACGGCTGGGACGGCGCCTGGTTCCGCCGGGCCTACGATGACTTCGGCCGGCCGGTGGGCTCGCGCGAGTGCGCCGAGGGCCAGATCTTCATTGAACCGCAGGGCTTGTGCGTGATGGCCAACATCGGCGGGCTGGCGTATGCCCGCCCGGCGCTGGACGCGGTCTGCGAACGCCTGGCCACCCCGCACGGCATCATCCTGCAGCAGCCGGCCTACTCACGCTACTACCTGGAGCTGGGCGAGATTTCGTCCTACCCGCCCGGTTACAAGGAGAACGCCGGCATCTTCTGCCACACCAACCCGTGGATCATGATCGCCGAGGCGATGGTCGGCCGCGGCGACGCCGCCTTCGACTACTACCTGCGCATCAACCCGTCGGCGCGCGAGGCGATCAGCGACGTGCATCGCTGCGAGCCGTACGTGTACGCGCAGATGATCGCGGGCCGCGACGCCGCCACGCACGGCGAGGCCAAGAACTCGTGGCTCTCGGGCACGGCCGCCTGGAACTAC
>JAEURL010000096.1 GCA_016789165.1 Anaerolineales bacterium
GGGCCGGCCATGGTGGTGGAGAGCCTGACGCTCGCCGCGGTCCTGGCCGAGCTGCCGCGCTGCGACCTGCTGAAGCTGGACGTGGAAGGCGCCGAATACGAGATCCTGTTCACGGCCGGGGAGGCGCTGAGCAAGGTCCGCCGCCTCAGCATGGAAGTGCACGACGGAGTCACCGGGCACACCCGCGCCGACCTGGCGCAGTTTTTGCGGGAGCGCGGTTTCCGGGTCAACCTGTATCCCAATCCGGCCCACGCTCAACTGGGCTTCCTGTTCGCGGCCCAGGAGGAGGCGCTTTGACCGAACCGTCCCTCCTCGACGTGTTCAACGCGGTGGTGACGCCCCGCCGGGTGGGGCGGGCCCTGCTGGCGCTGCTGGCGCTGTTCCTGATTTATCAGGGCGTGCTGGGCCTGATCAATGCTCAGGCGCTGGCCTGGGGCGCCATCCTGCAGCTGCTGGCCGCCGGCGTGCTGGGGGTGGTCGCCTGGAGCCTGGCGGAGCCGCGCTCCATCGGCGCGGCCGTGGCGGCCGTGCTGGCCCAGACGGCGGCCGTTGAGCCGGCCCCGCCGGAGGCCGCGCTGGCCGCTCCGCCGGCGCCCGCCGGGCGGGATTGGGCCGGCCCCGGCCTGGCCGTCTGGCGCGCCCTGCGGCTGACGGCTGCGGTTGTGACGGCCTTCGCGGCCCAGGCCGCGCTGTACCGCCAGCCGGACAGCCCCTGGCTGGGCCTGGGCTTGTGGCTGGCGGCGCTGGCGCTGTGGTATCCGATCCTGCGCCGCGAGCCGCCGGCCGGGATAGAGGCTGCGCCCGCCGCTGTCACGGCGCCGCGGACGGTCTGGCTGGCCGGCGCGCTGGCCGGCCTGGGGCTGAGCGTTGTCGCTTTCCTGACCGCCGGCCGGCACCTCTACACGCCCCTGGTCATCGTCACCTGGCTGGGCGGGGTGGGCGTCTGGGCGCTGGCCCTCTCCGGCTGGAACCCGCGCTGGGAGACCTGGCCGGCGCGGGCGCGCGCCTGGGCCGCGGGCTTCCATTTCGGGCAGGTGCAGCTGCGCCTCTCGGCCGCCACGCTGGCGGTCCTGGCCCTGCTGGGGTTGGGCACCGCCCTGCGCTTCTACGAGCTCAACGACGTGCCGCGCGAGATGACCAGCGACCACGTCGAGAAGCTGCTGGACGTGACCGATGTGCTCAACGGCCAGTACAGCACCTTCTTCCCGCGCAACACCGGGCGCGAGCCGCTGCAGTTCTACTTCACGGCCGGCCTGATCCGGCTGTTCGACCTGCCGATCAATCACATGGCCTTGAAGACGGGCACGGCCATCGCCGGCTCCGTCACCCTGCTCTTCGTCTTCCTGCTGGCGCGCGAGCTGGGCGGGACCGAGCTGGGGCTGTGGGCCCTGCTGCTCTCGGCCGTCACGCGCTGGCCCATCGCCCTCAGCCGGGCCGGCCTGCGCTATCCCTTTGCGCCGCTCTTCCTGGCGCCCGCGCTGTACTTCACGGTGCGCGGCCTAAAATCCGGCCGGCGCTCGGACTTCATCTGGGCCGGCATCTGCGCCGGCGCCGGCCTGCACGGCTACAGCTCCTTCCGGATTGTGCCGGTGCTGCTGGCGGTGCTGGTGGGCCTGGGCCTGATCTGGGCCTGGCGGCGCGGGCGGGCCGACGCCGCGGCGCTGCTGCAGAACGGCCTGACGCTGGGCTCGGTGATGCTGCTGGCGACCGCGCCGCTGCTGCGCTACATGTTCGACGAGCCGGAGATGTTCTGGTACCGGATCATGACCCGTCTGGGCACCGAGGAGCGCGCCTACGCCGGGAACGTGTTCAGCATCCTGGGCGCCAACCTGTACCGGGTCTTCCTGATGTTCAATTTCACCCGGGACGAGGTCTGGACCGTCAACATCGCCGGCCAGCCGATCTTCTCGCCGATCCTGGCCGGCCTGTTCGGGCTGGGCTTCGTTTACCTGCTCTACCGGCTGACGCGGCGCGACCGCTGGGCGGGCGTGGTGCTGCTCACCTGGGTGCTCCTGCTGCTCCCCTCCGGCCTGAGCCTGGCCTTCCCGAACGAGAACCCGAGCGTGGCGCGGGCCGGCATCGTCTTCCCGGTGGCGCTGACCATCGCGGCCTGGCCGCTGCTGCTGCTCCGGCGCGAGGCGGCCAAGCACTGGCCGAGCCTGGCCGGCCGCGCCGCCGCCGGGGCGGCCCTGCTGGCGCTGGTGGCCTTGCTGGCGCGCACCGAGCTGTATGACTACTACGTGCGCTTCCGCGACCAGTACGCCTCGGCCGCCACCAACCCGTCGGAGGTCGGCACGGTGGTGAAGGCCTACGTGGCCGGCGGCGTGCTGCCGCAGAACGTGTGGCTGAAAGGCTATCCGTACTGGCTGGACACGCGCTCGGTCTCGGTGGAGTCCTTCGGCAACCTGGAGTGGCCGAACGGCGTGATGGAGCCGGACCAGCTGGAGGCCGCCGGCCACGACGACCAGCCGCGCCTGTTCATCGTCCACATCTGGGACCGGGCCGGCATCGCCAAACTGCGGGCCATGTACCCGGACGGCCGGCTGACCCTGCACCAATCCCAGACCGCGGGCAAGAATTTCCTGACCTATTTTGTGCCCGGCACCGCGGACCTCGACGAGAACACCCTGCCGCCGCCGCCGTGAGCCGGCCGGCCGCCCCGGACGAACGCTGCCTAAGGTATGACTGATCCAATCCCGCCCGTCCCGACTGATGCCCCGCCGCCTGACGCGGCGACGCCCGCGCCGGTGCCCGCGGTGGCGCCCGCGCCTGTGCCGGCGGCCCCTGTGCCGGCGGTGACGCCCACGCCGCGGCTCGCGGCCGGCCTGCTGGTGGACCTGCTGCTGATCGCCCTGATCGCCCTGGGCGTCTATTTCCGCTTCACCTGGACCAACTGGAGCCAGGGGACCAACCTGCACCCGGACGAGTACGGCCTGACCGGCACGCTCACCCAGCTCAAGATGCCGAAGTCGCTGGATGAGTACTTCAACACGCGCCTCTCGCCGATCAGCCCGTATCCCAAGTACGACGAGGCCGGCAACAAGGTGGCCGACGGCCCGGACAACCGCATGCGCTGGGGCCAATGGCCGATCATCCTGCTCAAGTGGGCGGCCGAGCTGACCGACCAGACCGGCTATAACGAGCAGCGCCTGCTGGGTCGCTCGGTTTCGGCGCTGGCGGACACGCTGGCCCTGCTGGTGATCGCCGCCATCGGCGCGCGGCTCTTCAACCGCCGCGTAGGCCTGCTGGCCGCCGCGCTGAGCGCGCTGGCCGTGATGCAGATCCAGCAGTCGCACTTCATGACCTCGGACACCTTCGGGGTGCTGTTCACGGCCCTGACCATGTACGCGGCGGTGCGGGCGGCGCAGAGCCCGCCGGCGCCGGGCCGGGCCTGGCTGTCTGGCTGGCCGTGGTACGCGCTGTTCGGCGTGTTCTTCGGCATGACGCTGGCCTCGCGCATCAACCTGGCGCCGCTGGCCGGCCTGATCCTGGTGGCCGCGCTGGCCGCCCACTGGCCGGCCCTGCTGACCTCCGGCGGGCGCGGCCCCGCCCTGCAGCGCACGGCGATTCTGCTGATCATCGCCGGCTTTGCCAGCCTGGTCAGTTTCCGCGTGACGCACCCGATGGCCTTCCGGGCCGAGACCGGCGACACGGGCCTGCTGACCCTCAGCCCCAACCCGGATTGGACCGCCAGCCTGGAAGTGGCGGCGGCTGAATCCAGCCTGCGCGCCGGCGGCCCGCCGGCCGAGCAGTGGACCAGCCGGCCGTGGCTCATCTTCCCCTGGGTCAACATGGTGCTGTGGGGCATGGGCCTGCCGCTGGGCCTGGCGGCCTGGGCCGGCTTCGCCTGGGCGCTGTGGAAATTGTGGCGCGCCGATTGGGTCCGCGATTTCGCCGGCCAGGTGGCGCCCCTGCTCCTGCCGATGGTGTGGGTGGGCGGCTATTTCCTGTTCATGGGCACGCGCTGGGTCATGTCCGTGCGCTACTTCCTGCCCATCTATCCGTTCCTGGCGCTGCTGGCGGCCTGGGCGCTGACGGAGCTCGGGAAGCCGGCGGACGCTGGCCGGCGGACGCCGGCCGTCCGCCGCCTGTCGGCGATGGGCCTCCTCGTCATCGTCCTCGGCGGCACGCTGGCCTGGGCCTGGGGCTTCACCAGCATTTACCGCACGGACAACACCCGCATCCAGGCCGCGCGCTGGGTCTACGCCAACGTGCCGGCGCCGGTCAACCTGACCGTCACCCTGGCCGATGGCTCGGTCACCTCCGAGCCGCTGCCCTTCTTTGAGGGCACGGACATTGAGCCGGACACGCCCTTCCCGCTGGAGTTCCGGCCCTCCGCCAGCGGCACCCTGACCCAGATCGCGGTCGGGCGGGCGCGCAATGCCTTTGACGCCAGCGTGCCGGCCACCCTCCAGGTGACCGTGGCCGCCGACCCGGGCGGGCAGCAGGTGCTGGGCGAAGCGCTGCTGGCCATCGCCCCGGACAGCCCGCAGGGGCGCGGGTCGCCGGCCGCGGCGCCGCTCAACCTCGCGGTGGAGAAGGGGCAGAGCTATTACCTGCTGCTGACGGCGCCGGAGGGCTGGCCGGTGCGCCTCGCGGGCGCGGTGCTGACCAACGAGAACTGGGACGAAGGCCTGCCCATGCCCTTGGACGGGCATGACCCCTTCGGCGGGCTGTACCGCGGCCTGATCATGGAGATGCACTGGCTGGATAACGAAGACAAGCGCCAGATGCTGCTCACCAACCTGGAGCAGGCCGACTACATCGTGGTGCAGAGCCAGCGCCGGCTGTGGGCGTCCTCGCGCCTGCCGGGGCGCTATCCCATGTTGATGGAATACTACCGGGCGCTGTTCGACGGCCGGCTGGGGTTTGAGCTGGCCGCCCAATTCCAGTCGCCGATCGTCATCGGCCCGCTGCAGGTCTCGGATCTGGCCGCCACCTGGGCCTGGGGCCGGCCGCCGGACGTGCCGGCGCGCGGCCCGGATTATCCCTTCAACTTCAGCCTGTTCGCGGCCGAGGAAGCCTTCAGCGTCTACGACCACGCCCCGGTCTGGATCTTCCGCAAACGTGCCGATTTCAACCTGGACCAGGCGCGTGCCCTGTTGAACGCCGTCGACCTGACGCAGGTGGTGGACCAGGCCCCGCGCAGCGCCACCCTCACGCCCACCCGGCTGATGCTGCCGGCGGACCTGCTCCCCCTCCAGCGCGCCGGCGGCACCTGGAGCGCGATGTTCGACGCCGGCAGCTGGATCAATACCAGCCAGCCGCTGGCCGGGTTGGCCTGGTATCTGGCCCTGCTGGCGATTGGGGGGCTGGCCTTCCCGCTCACGTTCGCGGCTTTTGGCGGCCTGCCGGACAAGGGCTACCCGCTGGCCAAGACCGTGGCCCTGCTGGTGGTCACCTGGCTGGTGTGGATGGCCGGCAGCCTGCGCTTGCTGCCCTACACGCGCGGCACCATCGCCTTGGGCTTCCTGGTCCTGGGCCTGCTCTCGCTGGGCGTCTTCCTGGCGCGCCGGGCGGAGCTGGTGGCGTATGTGCGCGGCCACTGGCGGCACATCCTGGGCGTGGAGGCGGTGGGCCTGGCGCTGTTCGGGCTGATGCTTTTGATCCGCTGGGGCAACCCGGACCTGTGGCACCCCTACTTCGGCGGCGAGAAGCCCATGGACTTCTCGTACTTCAACGCCGTGCTGAAGAGCTCCTACTTCCCGCCGTACGACCCGTGGCTGGCCGGCGGCTATTTGAATTACTACTACTACGGCTTCGTGGTGGCCGGCCTGCTCACCAAGCTCCTGGGCGTGATGCCATCCCTGGCCTACAACCTGATCCTGCCCATGCTCTTCTCGCTGGTGGGGGTCAACGCCTTCTGCGTGGCCTACAACCTGGTGGCGGGGGCGAATGCCGCCCGTGAGCAAAAGGACGAGGCGGCGCGGCCGTCAGCGCTTCCGGCGGCGGAGGTTCGGGACAGGGTGGAGCCGAGCCAGGCGCCCGTCCCGGCCGAGGTCAGCGAATTGGGCGCGCCGCCCGCGGCTGAACAAGACCCGGCCGCCGTTGAACCCATCCCTGACTCCTCCATGGCGCCGGTCTCAGCCCCTCAGCTCCCCGGCTCGGCGGCCCCCGCCGTCTTCCGCGCGCCCCAGCCCCCGGCCAGCCCCTACCTCGCCGGTGTGGCGGCCGCCCTGCTGATCGTGGTCTTCGGCAATCTGGGCCAGATCCGCACCTACCTGTCCGGCTTCCAGAAAGCCGCCGACCGGCCGGCCATGGCCGCCACCTTCCTGGGCGATACCGACTTCGCGGCCACCCTCAACGGCATGTGGCGGGTCTTCAGCGGCCAGACCGAGCTGCCGGTGGGGCTGGGCTCCTGGTATTGGGATGCCACCCGCATCATCCCCAACATCAACGGCGGCGGCTCGGAGATCACCGAGTTTCCGTTCTTCACCTTCCTATACGCCGACCTGCACGCCCACATGATCGTCATGCCCTTCACGGTGATGGCCATCGCCTGGGCGGTGGGCTATCTGCAGGGCATCCGGCAGAAGCGGCGCTGGTGGGAGTCGGCGGCGCTGTGGGCGCTGGGCGGCCTGGTGATCGGCGTGACGCGCCCGTCCAACACCTGGGATTACCCCATGTACCTGGCGCTGGGGGCGTCGGCGATCCTGGGCGCGCACTGGCTGGCCGAACCGCGCCTGACGCGCCGGACCGTTTTCGGGGCCGCGCTCCGGCTGGCTTTGCTGGTGGGGTTGACCCTGCTCCTGTACCGGCCGTTTGACCAATGGGTGGCCGTGCCGCTCACCGAGCTCAAGCTGTGGGAGGGCGAGCGGACGCCCCTGGAGGCCTATTTCTATATCTACGGCCTGTTCCTGTTCCTGCTCGTCACGGTGCTGGTGATCGAGGCCCGGCGCTGGCTGGCGGCGACGCCGGCCACCGTCCTGCGGTACCTGGATGCCTGGGCGGCGCCGCTGCTGCTGGCCTTAGTGGCCTTCGCGGCGGTGACGGTGCTGTTCATGTACCTGGGCGCGCAAGTGGCGCTGGTGGCCCTGCCGCTCATGCTCTGGGCGGCCCTGCTGCTGCTGCGCCGGCGGCTGGCGCCCGAGAAGCGCGCGGTCTTTTTCCTGCTCGGCACCGGCCTGGCGGTGACAGTCTTTGTGGACCTGGTGACCTTGGGCGGCGACCGCATGAACACGGTCTTCAAGCTGTCCATGCAGGTCTGGATGCTGTTCAGTGTGGCGGCCGGCGCGGCCTTCGCCTGGGCCTGGGCCGACCGGCCGGCCTGGTCCCCCAACTGGCGCGCCGGCTGGGCCGTGGCCCTGGCCGCCCTGGTCGGCTCGGCGGCCCTCTATACGGTGACGGCGGCCTCGGCCAAGATGCGCGACCGCTTTGT
>JAEURL010000159.1 GCA_016789165.1 Anaerolineales bacterium
CCGGCCTGGCCCGTGAGGGCGAGCGGCAGGATACGCCCGCTGCTCAGGCGCGTGACCGTGCGCAGGCGGCCGGCCGCTTCGTCCCAGGCGTTGGGCGCCAGCTGATACCAGCCGTGCGAGCGCACCACGGACAGGAATCGGAAGGGCGGCCGGGCCGGCAGGGTCAGCGTGGTCATGCGCGGGCCGTGACGTGGTCGAGGATCTCGGCCGCCAGGTCGTAGCGGCCGAATTGCGGCATCAGGTAGGCGCCGCGGATCTGCGGCACGCCGCGGAACTCGTCCAGCAGCTCGCCCGCCAGGCGCACGCCCTCGGCCGGCCCGTCGTCGCCGGCCTGTTCCATCCGGCGCAGCATGGCCTCCGGGATGTGGATGCCCGGCACCTCGTTGTTCAGGAAGGCGGCGTGGCGCTGGCCGAAGAGCGGCAGCACGCCGGCCAGGATCGGCAGGGTCAGCGGGCCGTGCTGGTCCTCGTAGCGGCGCAGGAAGGCCCGCACCGGGGCCAGCTCGTAGATTGGCTGGGTCAGGGCGAAGTCGGCGCCGGCCTCCAGCTTCTTGCGCAGGGCCTTGATCTCTTTGTCTGGATCGGCCGGGGCCAGATTGAGCGCGCAGGCCACGAAGAAGGCGGTGGGCGCGCCGATCTTGGCGCCGGCGTGGTCCAGGCCCAGGTTGAAGCCCTGCTTGATCAGCTTGATCAGGCCGGAGGGCACCAGGTCGTACTGGTCGCTGGCGGTCGGGTAATCGCCGATGGCGGTGGGGTCGCCCATGGTGGCGAACAGGTTGCGCAGGCCCAGGGCGTGCGCGGCCAGCAGGTCGGCCTGCACGCGCAGCAGGTTGCGTCCGCGGGTGGGGAAGTGCAGGACCGTCTCCAGCCCCACATCGGTCTGGATGCGGTGGGCCACGGCCCAGGCGCTCATGCGCATGCGCGCCATGGGGGTGTCGGCCACGTCGATGGCGTCGGCGCCGGCCTCGGCCAGCAGACGCGCGCCGGCCAGCAGCTTGTGCATGTCCACGCCCTTGGGCGGGTCCATCTCCACGGTCACCACGAAGCGGCGGCCGGCCAGTTTCTGGGCCAGCTGGGTGGAGCCGGCCGCCGCCTCGGCCTCGTCGTCCCGTTCCGCCGCCGGCAAGTTGGGCCGGCCGGCCGCCGCCGCCGGGCGCGGCGCGTCCAGGGCCGCCCGCATCGCGGCGATGTGCGCGGGCGTGGTGCCGCAGCAGCCGCCCATGACGCTCACCCCCAGCTCGGCAAAGGCCGCGGCGTACTCGCCGAAGTAGGCGGGCGTGGCCGGGTACATGATGCGGCCCTCCACCTGTTCCGGCCAGCCGGCGTTGGGTTTGACGGCCAGGCGCGCCTCCGGGGCCGCCGCGCGGATCTGGGCGATCAGGCGCTGCAGCTGGGCCGGTCCGCCCGAGCAGTTGACGCCGATCACGTCCGCGCCGGTGGCGGCCAGCGCCGCCGCCACCTTGGCCGGCGGATCGCCCAGCAGGGTGCGGTCGTCGCGGGTGAAGGTGACGGTGGCGATCACGGGCACGGCCGCGCAGTCGCGGGCGGCCCGCACCGCCACGGCCAGCTCGTGCAGGTCGCTCATCGTCTCGATCACCAGCACGTCGACGCCGGCCTCGGCCAGCGCCGCGATCTGCTCACGGAAGGCGGCGTAAGCCTGCTCCGGCCGGAGGCGCCCGAACGGCGCCAGGCGCACGCCCAGCGGCCCCACGTCGCCGGCCACCAGCACGGGCTTGAAGCTGGCAGCCACCACGCGCCGGGCCAGGCTGACCGCCGCGGCGTTGAGCGCGGCCGCGCGCTGCGCGAGGTCGAAGCGGCGCAGCTTGTAGGCGTTGGCGCCAAAGGTGTTGGCGATGATCAACTGCGCGCCGGCCTCAATATAGGCGCGGTGGATCTCGGCCACGGCCGCCGGCTGGCTCAAGTTGAGCTCGTCGAAGCAGGCGTCGAAGGGCACGCCGCGCGCGTGCAGCATGGTGCCCATAGCGCCGTCGGCCAGCACCGGGCCGCGGGCCAGCAGTTCAAAGAAAGGGTGGGTCATTGCGGGCCTGAGCCGGCGCTGGCAAAAAAGGCCTCTTCGATTGAAGAGGCCCCATTCCAGGACATCGGCTGCGGCGATATTACCGCCCCGCTCCGGGCGTGTCAACAAAGCCGGCGCGGGGGTGTGGCCCGCGCCGGCTCGCCGCGCTCAGGGTGTCTGTCGGCGGCCCTGGCCGCCGGGTCACTTACTTGTATTCGGGATAGGCCGGCACGTACATGTGCGCCTGGACGTGCGCGGCCAGGTCGGCCGGCCGCGGCATGTCGGTAAGCTGCTGCGCGAAGGCCACCTCGGCCACGGCCACGGCGATGGCGGCCGAGACAGCCCGGATGCGCTCCAGGCCGGGGTAGATGCGGCCCTTGGCCAAGTCGGTCTCGGTCACCAGGTCCGCCAGGGCCTTGGCCGAGGCGAAGAACATCTCGTCGGTCACGTGCTTGGCCTGGCTGGCGATCACGCCCAGGCCCACGCCGGGGAAGATGTAGGAGTTGTTGCCCTGGCCAGGAACGTAGGTCTGGCCGTTGTAGACCACGGGTTTGAACGGGCTGCCGCTGGCGAAAATGGCCTTGCCGTCCGTCCAGGTGTAGGCCTCTTCGGCCGTGCACTCGGATTTGGAGGTGGGGTTGGAAAGGGCGAAGATGATCGGGCGCTCATTCAGGCGCGCCATGGCCTCCACCACCGGCCGCGTGAACAGCCGGCCCATGCCGGCCACGCCGATGATGGCCGTCGGCTTGAGCGTTTCCACCGCCTCGAGGAAGTCCGTGATCGGCGCGTGGTCGTGGGCGTAGGGCAGCTTGTGCTCGGCCAGGTCGGTGCGGCTCTTCACCACCAGACCCTTGGAGTCCACGAACCAGCACTTCAGCTTGGCCTCGGCTTCGCTCACGCCCTCGGCCTTGAGCCCGGTGACGACCAGATCGCCGATGCCCACGCCGGCCTCGCCGGCGCCCAGGAACAGGAACTTGTGGTCGGCCAGGCGGTTGTGGGTCAGCCGCAGGGCGGAGTAGATGCCGGCCAGCGCCACGCCGGCCGTGCCCTGGATGTCGTCGTCGAAGGTGCAGGCGATGGGCTGGTAGCGGCGCAGCAGCCGGAAGGCGTTGGTGTTGCCGAAGTCCTCCAGTTGGAGGCAGGCGCGCGGGAAGACGTCTTTGACCGCGTCCACGAACTCGTCCACCAGCGCGTCGTATTCCGCGCCGCGCAGCCGCCGCTCCGGCACGCCGATGTACAGCGGGTCTTGCAGCAGGGCGGTGTTGTTGGTGCCCACGTCCAGCATGACGGGCAGGCACTGGGTGGGATGCACGCCGGCGCAGGCCGTGTACAGGGCCAGCTTGCCGATCGGGATGCCCATGCCGCCAGCGCCCAGGTCGCCCAGGCCCAGGATGCGCTCGCCGTCCGTGACCACGATCATGCGCACATCCTGGAACGGCCAGTTGCGCAGCACGTCGCGGATGTGGCCGCGGTCACGGGCGGTGACGTACAGGCCGCGCGGCCGGCGGAAGATGTGGCCGAACTCCTGGCAGCCCTGGCCGACGGTGGGGGTGTAGATGAGCGGCATCATCTCGTCGAGATTGCTCATCACCACCCGGTAGAAGAGGTTTTCGTTGCGGTCCTGGAGCGAGCCGAGGTAAATGTATTTCTCCAGGTCGGAGGTTTTGCGCCGGATATTTTCCAGGACGCGCGCCATCTGCTGATCCTGGGTGAAGATGCGCGGCGGCAGCAGGCCGCGCAGGCCCAGCGCGTCGCGTTCGCTTTCGGTGAAGGCCGTGCCCTTGTTGAGAACCGGGTCGTGCAGTAGATCGACCCCGCGTTTGCCGTTAATGGTGAGTGGATCAAACATAAGGCGCTCCTTGTCTTGGGTGAGGGACAGCAGGAGCGTAGACCCATCAGCCGACCCGAACAAGGGACCATCAAGCCAGTTCCCGGCGACTGTTGTCACCTTTCGGGCGGGCTTTGCCCAAAACAAAGGCCGGGCGTCCACGGACGGCCCGGCCTTTACTAACCCTGTTTTGCCCAATTTGGCGGCGTCAGGGGGCCAGCAAGCTCGTCAACGCGGCGCTCAGCACGGGGTCATCATCCGCGCCGGCGAAGGTATCCCAGTCGCTGTCCACAGCCTGGTCGGGCACCAGGCCGCCCACAGCCAGGTCGGTGCCGTCCGGGAGCCGGAAGGAGGAGGTGGCGATGGAGAGCTGGGATCCATCGGGCAGATCGAACTCGGAGAAGCCCTCCATCGCGCCCGGCGTGGGCAGGCCAAACAGCCGGGCGCGGCCGGCGCCCTGCAGGATGCCGGCGAAGATCTCCACGGCGCCGCGCGTGTCCGGGCCGATGAGGAGGACCAGGGGCGTGGTCTGTGAGCCGGCCACGTCCGAGCCGTCGACACTGAGCGGTTCCGTGGTCGTGCGGCTGTAGAACTCGCCCAGGTCGCCGGTGGTGAACAGGGTCAGCATCTCCAGCAGCGGCCAGCCGCTGGTGGCGCCGGCCAGCCGCAGGTCCAGGATGATGCCTGTGGTGGGCGAGACGGGCTGGGAGGCGCTCAGGTCCCCGGCGATCAGCTGGGCCAGCTCTGGGCCGGACGCCACCGGCACCCGGTAATAAACGACGCCGGTATTACCGAGGGCGCCGCCGCGCGGCGCATCGGTGGCCGTGATTGTGCCGCGTTGGAGGGTGACGTCGCGCCGGGGCTGGCCGGGGCTTTGCACGGTCAGGGTGACGGAGGTGTCCGCCGGCCCGCGGATGCGGTTTACGATGGTGTCGCGCTCGTCGGCCCGCACGGGCTGGCCGTCGACGGCGTAGATGGCGTCATGGGCCTGGAGGCCGGCCGCCTCGGCCGGCGAATCCGGGATGACCGACAGAATCACGACGCGCGGTTCGGGCGTCTCGCGGAAGCCGTAATAGACGCCGATGCCCTGGTAGGTGCTGGTGTCCGCGGTCTCCAGCGCAATCCGCTCGGCGCGGGTGATGAAGGCGGCCTTGCCGGCCGGCAGCGTGCTCACCAGCGTGCGCATGACGGCGGCGAATTCGTCCTCGCTCAGGCCGGCCGTCAGTTGGTCTTGGGCGGCCCGGACGGCGGCCTCCCAATCGGCGCCGTCCAGGTCGGCCCGGATGTACTGCTCGCGCACGGCCTGGTCGACGGCCTGCAGGACCTCCAGGTGCCGGTCACTGACGGGGGCCGGCGCGGCGCTGGTGGCGGGCGGCGCGGTCGGGCCGCCCAGCGGGTTGAACCCCGTCACGGTGGCGCACGCCATCGCCGCCACAAAGGTCGTCAGGCTTACGATCAGGGGCCACCGCTGCCGCTTCACCATTGCCCTCTACCTGCCTCGCTAACCTCGTTGCCACCCTCGCGCCGGCTACTCGGCCAGCGGCTCCTTGTAGATCTTCAGCCGGCCCATGTCGGCGCCGCAGGCCTTGCAGTCCAGCATCTCAATCTTGAACTCGCGCCCGCCGCTCATCCACTTCAGCGTCTCCTGGATGATGCCGACGGCGGTGTGGCACACCGGCTTGTCGGCGGTGCGGCCCCAGCACATCGAACAGCGCTCCAGCGTGTAGATGAAGTGATCCGGGAATTCCTGGGTGTTGCTCACCTGGTCGGTGACGGAGTTGAAGACCTTGGCGATGGCCGGCACCGCGATCTTGACCTTGGTGCCCAGCGGCAGGACTTTGAAAGCCAGGTCGCCGGCGCCGGCCAGCGCCCCGAAATTGCGCAGGCCGTTGGCGAAGAGCGCCCGGCCGGCGCGCTGCATCAGGCCGCGCCCGCCGCGCGGGCCGTACATCTCCTCCACCGCGCGGTGCAGGGCCGCGATGTCATCGAAGTCGAATTCCTTGCTGAGGTTGTCCGGCGGGTAGTTGTCGATGTAGTGGTCCAGCTTGGCCAGGTGCAGGATGGCCGTCAGGCCATTCTTCCCCATGATGTCTTCGAGCGCAGTCAGGTAGATCCGGCCCATCTTGTTCGGGTAGTTGTAGCCGCTGCGAGGTCGCTCGGTGCTCATGCCGTCTCCTTGAGAAGGCCTGCTCGTCGCCGGGCAAGGCCGGGGGCGCGTGTCTAGTCTGACTCCCAGGGCGCGGCGCCGCCGCCGGCGCTTAACGAGCGCCGGATCAGGGGCGCCCACTCCGGGTAGGCTTCGGCGGCGGCGGCCAGCAAACCGAAACAGCCGGCCAGCATCATATCGCCGTACGGCACGGCGAAGTAGGGCCGCAGGCGCGAGCCGCGCAGCAGGCTGCGGCGCGGGCCGGTGACGGCCAAACGGCGCGGCGCCGGCAGCGCCGCCGGCTCGTACACCAGCGCGCCGTGGCCCTGGTCGTCGAAGATATCCTGGTGCCGGAGCGTCGAGTCGGCCAGCGCCGTCAGAAAGCCGTCCAGCTTGGCCTGATTGACCTCGCCGGTGTGATGCTCGAACAGGCCCGTGATCCGGCCGGCCTCGAGCCGGAAAGCCAGGCAATGGAAGTTGCCGATGTTGGCCACCAATACGCCGGCCGCCAGATGCTCGGCCACGGCCGGGTCTAGGGTGGCGCCCAGCACGGCCGCCGGCGCCGTGTCCATCACCAGCAGCGGGATCTCCAGGCCCTGGGCCCGCGCCGCCGCCGTCACGGCCCGCAGGCGCGTCATGCTGGCCGGCACGGCCTCGGCCGGGTGGGCGAAGGCCGCCAGCGGGTTGGGCCGGCCGGCCGCCGTGCGTACCAGGTTGTCCAGATAGTCAAACCGAAACTGCCGATCGGAATAGCCGGGCGGCGCGTCGCCGTGGTCGAAGACGGCCACGGCCGCCAGGTCCGGGCGCAGGTCCACGCCGAAGGCCGCGAAGGCGCCGGCTAGCAGCGGGAAATCAAAATCCTTCAGGTCGAGGTGGACGACGCGCCCGTCCAGGCCGCGCGCTTCGTCGTCGCTCACCAGCCGCACGCCCATCTCGCGCTGGACGTAGTCTAGGTCGTCGTTGAAGGTCCGCGCCGCGGCCGGCGTGGCGTACAGGACGCCGCCGGCCCGCACGTGATCCCGGGCCGCCCACTGGCTGGGGCCGCCGCCCATCAGGTGCCCGGTCAGCAGCACGGCCTCGCCGCGCGCTGTGGCGGCTTTGAGCCGGCGGTGCACCATCATGGTCGGCGAGGGCAGCACCAGCCGATAGCCGTTTTCCAGGTCCAGGGCGGAGTCGTAGAGAAAAACGTCTTGGGTCCCGGTGCCGACGTCGACGGTCAGGATGCGCATGGCCGTGCTCCAACCCAATTATAACGTCGCCGGTCTAATTCGCCGCGGGCCGGTTCGCCGGCGGGCGTCACTCCCACCAGCGGGCCAGCGCGGGCAGGGCGGCGTGGGCGGTCAGATCAAGTTGGAGCGGCGTAATGGAGATAAAGCCGTGGGCCAGGGCCCAGAAGTCGGTGCCTTCGATGGCTTCGCCCGTGGGCACGTCGCCGCCGATCCAGTAGTAGGGCTTGCCGCGCGGGTCGTGGCGCTCGACCAGCGCGTCGCGGTAGATGCGCCGGCCCTGGCGGGTGACGCGCCAGCCGCGCGGCTGGCCGGCCGGCACGTTGAGGTTGAGGCCCAGCCCCGGCGGCAGGCCGTGCGCGGCGAGGCGTTCGGCCACCTGGCGGGCGGCGGCGGCCGCCGCGGCATAGTCGCCAGGCGCGTGCGCGCCGTCCACCGAGACGGCCACGCCCGGCACGCCGGCGATGACGGCCTCCAGGGCCGCCGTCACCGTGCCGGAATAGGTCAGGTCCTGGCCGATGTTGGCGTTGGGGTTGATGCCCGAGAAGACCAGATCGACTTTGTCTTTGACAAAGCCGAGCAGGGCCAGGGCCACGCTGTCCGAGGGGGCGCCCGAGCAGGCCCAGGCCGGCGTGCCGTCGGCCAGCGCGGCCGGCTCCAGGCGCAGCGGCTTGTGCATGGTCTTGCGGTGGCCGGCGGCGGAGTAGTTGCGGGCCGGCGCCACCACGGTCAGGGTGCCCAGCGGCGCGAGCGCCTGCTTGAGCGCCAGCAGGCCGGGCGCCGTGATGCCGTCGTCATTGGTGATCAGGATGTGCATGGGCGCAACGGTACCACGAAGGCCGGCCGGCACAAAGGGCGGCCTTGGACGCGCATGCGCCCGCCCCGGGAACCTACTGCCCCAGAAACGCCTGCACCAGCGGCGCGATGGCGTCGCGGTCCGGGATGCTCACCCGGCCGCCGGTGGGTGTGGTCCAGGGGATGATGTACTCGCCCGTGATGGCGTACGCGCCGATGGCGCTGCGGTCGATCTGCGGCCCCACGCAGGCCAGCGCCGCGATCTCCTCGGCCGTCAGGTCGGTGCGGATCGCGCCGCTCAGCGCGTTGATCAGGGCCGGGAGCTGGGGGATCACCTCCGGCCGCAGCAGGCGGTCGCGGATGGCCAGCAGCACCTGCTGCTGGCGCTGGATACGGCGGTAGTCGTCGTCCTGATGGCGGGTGCGCGCGTACTTCAGGGCGGTGGCGCCGTCCAGGTGCTGGAGGCCGGCCGGCAGGGCGAAGATCTCGGTGCCGCCGTCCGGCGTTGGGAACTGCGGGTCGTAGATGTCCTTGGGAACGTCCACGTCGATGCCGCCCAGCGCGTCCACCAGGGCCACGAAGGCGCCGAAGTTGGCCATCACGTAGCGGTGCACGCGGACGCCGAAGTTGAGCTCCACGGTCTGCTTGAACTCCGCCGGCCCGCCGCCCTCCACTTCGTAGACCTCGCCGTGCACAAAAGCGGTGTTGATGCGGTCCTGGTAGATGCCGGCCGCCTCCAGGTTGGGCAGCGGCACGTACAGGTCGCGCGGGATCGAGAGCAGCGCCGCCTGTTTGTCGGTGAAGCGGATATTGACCAGGCTGATGGCGTCGGTGCGCGTCGGGATGGAGTAGTCGCCGCCGCGTTCGTCCACGCCCAGCAGGGCGATGGTCATCTGCTCCGGCCCGCCGCAGACCCCGTTGGCGGCGGTGGGCAGCGGCGTGATGCCCGCCGTCGGGCGCGGCGCCGGCGTGGCGGTGGAGAAGACGCCCGGCTGGCCCGGTTCGGTGGGCAGCGGGGCGATCACGGGGGTGTCGGTTTCGGCCGCGGCCGGCGCCAACAGGGCGCGCAGCCAGCCCGGCCGGATCAGGCTGATGCCCGCGAAACCCGCCGCCAGGATGGTCAGACCCACCAGCGCGCCGATGAGCAGACTAAGCGTTGTGCGATTCATAAAAGGGAGGCTTTGGCGTTGTGTGGACATTATAGCCATTAACGCCGGCGGCCCAGGCAAGGTTCCCGGTGGCCGATGGGTCGGAGACGATTTGGAGACGATTTAAAGAGGAAAGCCCGGTGCGGGGGGGAGACACCGGGCTTTTGGGGGCACCAGGTCGGCGACGGTTTGCCGCCGACCTGGCTCGCGCCGATTTTTTTGCGTTTCCACTCGGAGGGGGGCGCGACACTCTCTGTATAAAGGCGGCGCCTGAGTGATGTGTGAACGAAGCCTAAACGCTGGATGAGAGCCCGGCCGGCTGCCCTAAACGCCCTAACGGGGCCGGCGTGTTCGGAAGGCCTCTTCCCACTCGGCGATTTCGTCCGGGCTGAGGGGGCGCTCCTTCTGCTCGGATTGCGCGGGCGCGGCCAGCAGTTCGCGGGCGAACTCGGCCGCGTCCTTCACGGCGGCGCCGGCCCGCCGCGCGGCCTGCGCCACCTGGGCGTCGGACGTGATCACCAGCAGGCCGCGTGGATTGCGCTCGCGCCGCACCTGATCGCGCAGAACGTCGTCGGCGGTGCGCGGCGGCCGCGCGAAGATCACTTTCAACGGCCGGCTGGAGAGCTGGTCGCCCGTCCCCAGCTGGCCCCGGTCGAAGACCACAGTGCCTGTCTTCTTAACCCGCGCCAGATAGCCGCGCAGCAGGCTGACCAGCTGGCGCTCGTCGTCCGGATCGTCCAGGCGCAGGCCCGGCGTCTTGCCGATCAAGTTGTGGCCGTCGATCAACAGCGGCATGTTTGAATTCTAGCATCGCGCTGTGCCTCCGGCCGTCCGCTTCCTGTGCTATTATCCGACGCAGCTGCCATGATGAACACGCGCCGGCTGATCCTGTATGTCTTGCTGAACGCGGTGGTGTCGCTTTCAGCCACCTTTGCGGCGCTGTGGATCTGGGAGAACTGGGTGCGGCCGGGCGGCCGGCTGCCGCTCAGTGCGCCGGCCTCCGCCACGCCGGCGGCCACGGCCACCCTGGGGGCCACGCCCGGTCCGCTGCCCGTCACGCCGTTCCCCACCCCGCCGCCGCCCGCGCCCGTCCAGCACGTCGTGCAAAGCGGGGAAACGCTGGGCGCCATCGCCCAGCAATACGACATCTCCCTCGAAGACTTGATGCGCGCCAACAGTCTGACCGACCCGAATGTGCTGGCTGTCGGTCAAGCCCTGGTGATCCCGGTCGGCGGCTTCAACCCCACCGCCACGCCAGCACCCACCCTGCCCACCGTCCCGCCCCTGCTCACCGCCACGCCGGACCCCAATCGGCCCCCGCCGCGTCTGGCGATCCGCGAGGTGCGCTCCGCCGGCGTCTTGCCGGACGAGGCCGTGGTCATCGCCAATACCGGCGGGCCGGTGGACCTCACCGGCTGGACCCTGCGCGACGAAGCGGGCCGGGCCTACACCTTCCCGGCGCTGACGTTGTATGAGGGCGGGATCATCACGGTCCATACCGGCCCCGGCCAAGACACTGT
>JAEURL010000185.1 GCA_016789165.1 Anaerolineales bacterium
GGGACGTGTATATCCCCCAGCTGCCCCGGCCGTTGGCGGTGGTGGCCACGGACCTGGAGACCCTGCAGCCCGTAACCTTTGTGGAGGGCCGGCTGGGGCGCATTGTGCACGCCAGCTGCGCGGTGCCGGGCCTGGTGGCCCCGGTGATGATCGACGGCCGGGCTTACGGCGACGGCGGTGTCACCAACAACCTGCCGGCCGAGGCGGCCCGCAGCCTGGGGGCGGACGTGGTGGTAGGCGTGGACCTGTTCGGGCCGGGCGCCGTGGCGGCGCGCGGGCCGCTGCCCACCGGGCTGGCCGTGGTGGAAAACTTCGTGCGCCGGTCGGGCGGGGGGCTGGCGGCGGTCGATTGTCTGATTTCGCCGCCCTTGGGCAAGGCCAGCTATTTCAGCTTTGGCCGGCGGTCGCAATTGATGGCGCTGACGATGGGGGCGCGCGCCGCTGAGGCCGCGCTGCCGGACATCTGGCAGGCCCTGGAGGGGGCGCCTGGTTAGCGGGCCGCGGCCCGGCCGCCCTCAGCGGCGCCGGCGTTTCTTCTCGAAATCCGCCAGTGAGCGTTCGACAAAGCCGTCCGCGATCTCGTGGATGCGGCGCATGACGATGCTGTGCGCGATGCGCTCCAGGGCGCGGTCGGAGATCAACTGCAGCCCCAGGGGTTTGGGCAGGCGCGCGTTCAGAGTCAGCCGGTAATTGACCTGGGTCTCCCCGCCGGCCGCCAGGAACGTGGACGTGCTCTGGTAACGGCCGTGGGCGGTCAGGGAGGTGAGCGTCACCCGGGCCTTGACGGGCGGGTAACCGGACGCCGCCGTCACGCGCAGCACGGAATGTCGGGGATCGAACTGGGCCCGCAGGTCGCAGTAGATGCGGACGTCATACAGGCCCAGTTCCAGGGTCCGGTACAACACCCGGAATTCGTCGGCGCCGTGGGCGCGCACCAGGCGGATGTGCGGGAGCAGGCCGGCCACACGCCGAAAATCGCTGAAGTAGGCGCGGGTGGCGGCCAGGTCGGCCGGACAGGTGAAGGCGCGCTGGACGCCGCCCGCGATTTCGATCATCGCCGCTCAGGACTTGGGCCGCCCGTGCAACAGTTGGTCGATCTCTGATTGCAAGGCGTCCACCCGGCGGGTGATGCGCTCCAGATCCTTGCGAGAGGGCAGGCTGCGCTCGCGGATGATGCGTTCGACTTCAGCGTCCGTGAACTCCGGCGCCTGGCCGGCCGCCAGCAGCAGGTCCAGCAGGCGCAGGCCGTCTTTTTCGGAGAGGTCGCCGCGCTCCATCAGCCAGGTCACCCGCCGCTCGATCTCGGCGTCCACGTTGGGGGCGGCGTGCTCCGGCGCCAGCACCTGGCGCAGCTCGTTGAGCTTCTGGCTGCCGGTCTGGATCAGGTCGGTCAGCAGCGTGCGCGGCAGGACGCCCCCGCTGCGCTTTTCCTCCTCGTAAATAATCTGGGCCTGGATCTGGGCCGTGATGTCATCGCCGCTGGCGTGATCCACCACGTGCACCTCGGCGCCGCGGCGGATGAGCTCGGCGATCCCGTCCAGGGTGACGTAGCGTTTGGCCTCAGTGTCGTACAGCTTGCGGTTCGCGTAGCGCTTGATGATGGGCATAGAGAAAACGCGTAGTGCGTATTCCGAACCGCGAGGGGCAATCCGGAATACGCACTACCGCCGGGCAGCCGGAAAGCCTCCGGCCGAGGCCGCTTAGGCCTGGGTCTTCTTGAGCTCGTCGATCTTGTGGGTCAGGGTGTTGATCTTGTGGGTCAACTGCTCGATGTCACCCTTGGACGGGACGTTCAGGCGCTCCAGCAGCTCCTCGACGCGCTTGTCGAGTTCCTTCTCGGCGCGCTTGGTGCGCTTCTCGGTGACTTCCTTCATCAGTTTGCGGGCGTCTTTTTCGGCGATCTCGCCGCGCTCGACCAACCGGTTGATGAAGTCTTCGGCCTCGTCTTGGGCCAGGGCCACGGCGCCGATGCCGGCCAGCACCACCTTGCGGGCGGCCTCGAACAGGCGGCTGCGGGCCTCCTCTTCCATCTCTTCGATTTCTTCGAGTTCAGCGATCTTCTTCTTGGTCATGGCAGTGTCTCCTAATGCCACACGGGCGGGATATCCGGCGGGGCCGGGATTGATAACGCGCTGCGTCATAGAGAATATAACACGATGCGTTATGAGAGTCAAGTGGTAAACTCGCGCAATTCGGCATTTGGCGGTTTGTCTGAAAGTCACTGGCCGGGACCGGCCGGCGGGCTCACAATGAGTCTGCTCGCTGATCATCTCCAACCCAATACCGGAACTCCGCCATCCTTCACCTTTTTGAGGAGCATAGCCATGGGCGTTTTCCGCGATGCCAAGCAGTTCTACGAGACCGTCGGCGCGTTGATGGACAGGGCTAAGGTTGACCCGAACATCGGCCCTAAAATCGCCAAGTCCGGCATCGTGATCCAGTTCCGGTACACGGACCCGGAGGCGCTGACCACCATCAACGCGAAGGCCAAGCCCACCCAGCCGGGGGCGTTTGTGGATGTCACCCACGGCCCCACCAAGCTCACGGCCGACGTGGTGATGAGCATGAAGGCCGACGTCTCCCACGCCTTCTGGCACGGCAAGGTCAACCTGTTGGGCGCCATCGCCAAGAAAGACATCGTGGTGCAGGGCCCGCTCCCCAAGGTGCTCAAACTCCTGCCGGCCGTTGAGCCGCTCTATAAGATCTACCCGGTCCTGCTCAGAGAGAAGGGCCTGGCCGAACTCGTCATCAAGTAGCCGCCCGGCCGACCGGGGGCCGGCGGGCCGAGGGAAACGCCATGAAAACCGTCGTCGTCATCCACCTCGGCGAGGCTGAGAGCACCCACCACCTGACCTTTCTCGGCCAGCCCATCACCCTTCGCCGGTTTGGCTGCGGCGGCCAGCCGGAGCGCGCCCAGGCCCTAATCGCCGAGTACGACGGCCGGGCCGACGCGATTTGCCTGGACGGATTGCCCGCCCAGCTCCGGCTCGGCCCGGCGGCCGTCCCGCATTCGGTCGGCGCGGCGCTGGCCGCCAGCGCGGTCAAAACGCCGGTGGTGGATGGCGCCGGGGTGCGCGGCGGCCTGGAGCGCTGGGGCGTCAAGCTGGCGGACCAGGCCCAGCCCGGCCTGTTCGCTGAGAAGCGCATCTTGATGGTGCCCGGCCTCAACCACGCCGGCCTCAGTCAAGCGCTCAGCCGGCACAGCCCGGCTGTCCGCTACGCCGATCCCCTGGTGTACTTCGCGCTGCCGGACTTCCCCGGCCTCGGCTCGCGCCGCACCCTGGAACAGGCCGCCGGCCCCACGCTGGAACAGCTCAAGGACTTCCCCTTTCGCCGGTTAGTCCCGCAGGCGGCCGCCGAGCCGGGCGAGCCCGCGCCCACCCCCGGCGCCAACGGACATCGCCATGCCCCGGTGCCGCGTGCGCCGACCCCCTTCGCGTGGGCCGACGTTCTGGCCGGCGACATCGGCGCCATCCGGCGCTACGCGCCGGCGCGCCTGGACCACAAGACCGTGGTGGTGGAGTGGGCCGACGACGAGGCCGTGGCCGACCTGCAGCAGCGCGGGGCCGCGCTCCTGGTCACGCTTATGCCGCCCCTGGACGCGGACGGCCTGGGCCGTTGGCCGGCGGCCGTGGTGGAAGGCGTGCTGGTGGCCCTGCGCGCTGATCCCGGCCTGCCCCTGGACGAGAACACCTACCTGGACCTGATCGCGGACCTGGAGTGGAAGCCGGCCGTGCGCTACCTGCGGCCGGAGGAGCAGAACCTCAACCGCTTCGCCTTCGTCATCCATCCGCTCAGCATCGACTTCATCCACAAGTACAAGTGGTTCCGCTGGACCCGCTACCTGCCCGACGAGCTGGTGGAGGCCGTGGCCGCCTATATGCCGCCGCTCTACCTGTCGCGCATCACGGGCGCACGCTCGCCCGTTACCGGCCAGAAGGTGGAGGGCATCCTGATCTCGCTCGGCGCCACGCCGCGCCAGATGATGTCGCACGGCGAGCGCTTCACCTATGAGCGCCTGAACCAGTCGGCGCGCATGGCGGCCCGGCTGGGGGCGCGCATCATGGGCCTGGGGGCCTTCACCAGCGTGGTCGGTGACGCCGGCATCACCGTGGCCCACGAGGCCGATATCGCCATCACCAGCGGCAACAGCCTGACGGTGGCGGCCACCCTGGAGGCCGCCAAGCAGGCCGTGGTCAAGATGGGGGCCACCGACCTGACGCGCGGCAAGGCCATGGTCATCGGCGCCACCGGCTCCATTGGCTCGGTGTGCGCGCGCCTGCTGGCCCAGGCGATCAAGGACGTGGTGCTGGTCTCGATCGAGCCGGACCGCCTGATCGACCTCAAGCGCCGGATCCTGGAGGAGACGCCCGGCGCGCGCGTCAGCATCGCCACGCGGGCCGACGAAACGCTGGGTGATTGTGACCTGATCGTCACCGCCACTTCGGCCTTCGGCCAGCGCGTGATCGACCTGAGCCAATGTAAGCCGGGCGCCGTGGTGTGCGACGTGGCCCGCCCGCCGGACATCAACCCGGCCGAGGCCGCCCTGCGCCCGGACGTGCTGGTGATCGAGAGCGGCGAGGTGCTGATCCCCGGCGACGTGGACTTCGGCTACGACATCGGCCTGCCGCCCAAGACCTCCTACGCCTGTCTGGCCGAGACCTGCCTGCTGGCGATGGAGGGGCGTTTTGAGGATTACACGCTTGGGCGTAATATAGAGTTGGAGCGGGTGAAGGAAATCTACCGGCTG
>JAEURL010000206.1 GCA_016789165.1 Anaerolineales bacterium
CACGGCCGTGAGCACGGCGGAGGGGTGCAGACGGGGGCCGCCGAACGTCTTCTCGTCCTCGAAGACGAGGACGGGCTGGCCGGCGCGCAGGGCATCCAGCAGAGCGTGCCCATAGGCGCGGCCCGCGCGCCAGAGGACGAGGGTGGTGACGGCGGCCGTGATCAGGCCCAGCAGGTACAGCTGCTGGGGCGGGAAGGCGCGCTCGCCCACCAGCAGGATGAAGCCGGCCAGGAAGGTGCCGGTCTGTTCGGGCACGCCGCCGATGAAGGCGCGCACCTGGTCGCGCCGCTCGGCCGGCACGGCGTTGAAGAGCGCCTGGTAGGCCGGGTCGGCCAGGCCGGACAGCCACACCATCTGGGTGAAGCGGAACGCCACCACACTGGCGAAGGCCGGCCAGACCGCCAGCACGCCGAAACCCGCCAGGTACAGCACCGGGAAGGCCAGCAGCATGGTCATCAGCCCGAAGCGCGCGTACAGGCGGTTGGCCAGGAAGAGTGAAGCCAGGAAGGCGGCCGCCGTGCTCAGGCCGTTGAAGAGGCCCAAGAAGCCGGCCAGGGACTGCTCGTCCCCGTACTGTCCGGTCGCGGCCCGCGAGAAGGGCACGGCGATGGAAAAATACAAGATCGAAAAGAGCACGGCCGCGGCTGCGATCCAGCGCATCAGGGCCGAGCCGCGCACGAACTGATAGCCGCGCTGCATCTCCACCAGCAGGCTGGCCGGCCGGCGGGTGCGCCGGCGCGAGCGGCGCAGCAGCACGGCGGGCGCGTTTAGCCGGAGCACGGCCTGGGCCAGGCCGAAGGCGGCCAGCATGGCGCCGGCCCAGAACCAGAGCAGGTTCTCGGTGCCCAGCCAGTTCACCAATGGGCCGGTGCCCAGGCCGCCGAGCACGGCCCCCAGGATGCGGCCAGCGCCGAAGAGCGGGAAGAGGCGTTTGGCCTGGCGCGTGTCACAGACCGCGCCCGCCAGCCCCCACACCAGCATGCCGATCAGGGCGTTGAGGACTTCTTTGCCCAGCCAGAGGGCGGGGTAAAGCCCGCCGGCCTCGAAGGTGAGCAGCAGGCGGGCCAGGGCGATGAGGCCGGCCATCAGCAGGGGCAGGCCGAGGTAGACCAGTCCGCGCGGCAGGCGGCCCAGCAGCGCCGTCAGGCCGAGCGAGGTGATGGCGTTGAGGACGGCCAGGGCCATGACCATGGCCGGCAGATACTGCACGCCAAAGCGGGCAAAGAACAGGGCTTCGATGCCGGCGTTGCCCAGGCTGTAGCCGGCCGCGGTCAACGCCATCACGCCGATGACCAGCACAGCCAGCCGTCCTTCGCCGGGACGGATCTTGAGGAGGTCCGCAAAGCGGTTCATGCCGGGATGCGGCCCATTATGCCATTGTTTGCCAGCCGCTTATCCCGGGGATCAGGCGCGGCCGCGCTCACCGCGGTTGGCTGACGAGCACCGGGCCGGCGCTGGCCGTGACTTGCCAGATGAAAATGACGATGGCGTGCTCTGCCGCAACCTTGACGAACAAATAATCCCGGAAGCCGGGCAGGCCGGCGCGGAGCGGCAATCCTTCCGGCTGGCGGCTTCCTCAGACGGCCGCCGGGCGGGCGGCCATTTCGGCGGTCAGGAGCCGGCCCAGCGCCGCGAAGTCGCGCGGCAGGCCGAAAAGGCGCAGGTAGAAGGCGCCCAACCAGCGCGCCAGGCCGGCCGGTATCCGCCCGGCGGGCAGGAACTGCCAGCGGCTGGTGACCCGGGTGGCGTTGGGCTCCGACTCGAGCACGTACGTGATCAGGAAGTCCACAAGCAGGCCGTGGTTCTGCATGCGGACCGTCAGATAATCAAATGGCCGCCAATCCAGCACTGTTTCCAGCATGGGTTCTTTCTGGCCATGCATACAGTGGTTGCGCGCGCCCACCCCGGTGCGGCCGCCCGGCCGGAGGCCGGGCACCATGTGCCGCTCCGGCGACCCGCGCGCGATCTTGCGCGGATCGTTGAGCCATTCCCACACCAGGGCCGGCGGCGCCAGCGTGGTCAGCGACAGGACGGCATGGGCGGCTTCGGCCGCCACGTAGGCGCGCCGCGCCTCCTGGTACGCCTGGTAGCGCGGGCGCAGATCCAGCGCCAAAGTGTTGACCTCCCCCAGATGCTCATAGTTCTCGCGCATGACGAGCAGCGCCTCCGGCCGCAGGCCGATGTGCTCCAGCCCGCGCTCGGTGAAGAGCACATACGCCCGCCAACCGGTGGTCTCGGCCACGTGGTTCTTGGTCAGCCGGTGGACCACATTCACGTCCGTGCCCACCAGTTCGTGGATGCCGGCCACGGCCTGCACGACATAGTCCCCGTGGTGGACAAAGAATTTCAGATCCAGGGTGGGGATGGCGCGGCAGGCCCGGCATTCGCAGGTCGTGCGGCGGTGCGCGGCCGCCTGCCGATCACGGAAGGCGGCGTAGGTGCACTCGAGCAATTCCAGCAGGGTTTCGCCGCGCTCCAGGCGCGTCTCGGAGGCATAGGCGAAGACCGCGTCCCCCTCCAGCTTAGCGACGGTCAGCAGGCCGCGGAAGTGGCCGACGATGGTTTCGAGCAAATCGCTGAGGATTTCGTGGGCGTGGTCCAATTCCACGCCGGCCAGGTAGCCGGTGTAGCCGGAGATATCGGCCAGGACCAGGTAGCCGTGCTGGGTCTGACCATACGAGGCGGCCAGTGTCATGGGACCCGCGCCTTTCGCCGGCCGGGCCGTTCAACACCCGCCGGGCAACCAGGAAGGAGTAAGCCGCCTGTAATTTACGCCTTCGGGCGGCGCGGCAACAGTCCGAAAACTGCTCAATCTCCGCTCATTTGGGGAGACGGTCCGCCAGGCGTTCCCTCCAGCGGGCGGCGGCCCGCCGCACGGCCTGACGCAGGCCTTCGGTCCAGACGACGCGCTGGATGCCCTGCCAGGCGCGCTGAGCCAGCTGGCCGTTGGCAGCCTCCGGGTAGGGGCTGTATTGCTCGGCCATGTACTGGGCCGTAATGGTGTCCACGGCCGCGGCCGCCTGCGGCAGAGCGGTGGTGAGTTCCACGGCGCGCTCGCGCGGAGTGAAGTTGGCCGGCAGCTTCAGGCCCAGCCAGCGGGCGGCGCGCTCCAATTCCCGGTAGGCCATGGTGACGGCGGAGGGCACCACCCGGCCCAGCCAGCGCAGCACCTGCCGTCCGGGCCGGCCCAGGCTCTCCAAGCCGATCAGGTCGGCCCGCAGCAGGCCGCTCAGGCTGACCAGGATCAGCAGGGCCAGCCCGCCACCGCCGACCGCCAGCGTGGTGCCCCAGCGCTGCAACAGCTGCCCCCAGTCCACGCCCGGGCGCGCGGCGGCGGCCTCCGGCTCGCGCTCCTGCGGGTCGCGGCCGGCATCATCCGGCACGGGCGGCTCGGCGTCGTTGGGTGTGAGCGGGGTGTCGGCCACAATCTGACGCTCCGGGCGCTCCAGCGGCGGCTCGGACCCGGTCGGCTCGAACTCGATCCAGCCGTACTCGGGGAAATACACCTCCGGCCAGGCGTGGGCGTTGCGTTCGCGGACCACGTACTGCCCGGTGGGCAGGTCGAGCTGGCCTTCGGCGAAGCCCACCGCCAGCCGGGCCGGGATGCCCAGCGAGCGCAGCAGCACGACCATGGCCGAGGCGTAATAGTTGCAGTAGCCGCGGCGCGTCTCAAACAGGAACCAGTCCACGGGCTCCGCAGCGGAGGGCGGCGCCGCGATGGCCTGGTCATATTCGATGTTCTGGCGCAGCCAGTTGGTGATGGCCTGGGCCCGGTCGTAGGCGTTGGCGGCGCCCGCCTCGGTCACGATCTGGCGGGCCAGGTCGCGCGTGCGCGGGGTGACCGTCTCCGGCAGTTGGAGAAAGAAGGCGCGCACCCACTCCGGGTAGTTCTCGCCGGCCGAGCGCAGGCTGGCCACGTCCGCCACCGAGACCGAAGCGATGACGCGGTAACGCCGGTCTTCGCCGGTCAGGATGGTCTGGGCGCGCACCGAGACTGGGTCCAGGGTGTCGCCGGGGCCGATGAAGGTTTCGAAAGTGGTCGGCCGGTCCACCAGCCGCGGCTGGGGCAGCACGTACAACCGGCTGGCGGCCTGCAGCTCGGACGTGAACAGGGCGCTGACGTCGCGGCGCAGCCGATAGGCGGCCAGGCGCGCGCCGCCCGGCCGGGCCGGATCCTGTTCGCGGAATTCCAGCGCGTCGCCGGCCTGCCAGCGGCCGGCCACGTATTCCTGATAAGCCGTGGCGCGCCAATAGTAGCGCGGGATCTGGTTGAGGTAGGTCTCGTTCTCGTCCGGCACGCCTTCCTCGATCACCGGGCTGATCTTGACGTTCATGATCAGGCGCTCGCTGAGCGAGGTGGCGCCGCTCAGGCTGAGCGAATCGCCGTAAAAGTCCTGGGCCGCCAGGCCGGGGTTGCGGACGGCGTTGAACAGGCGCTCGAAATTTTCGCGTACGGTGGCCCACGCCCCGTTGACCCGGTCCCAGGCGGCCGCGGCTGACGGGGAGGCGGAGGCCACGGTGACGTTCTGGCCCAGCCAGGCCAGGAAAACCAGCACCACGGCCGCGCTCAGGCCGGCGCGCAGAAACTCGAAGCGCGCGTCCGGGGTGTAGTGCACGCGCGACGCCCGCCACTCGCGTTCGTTGGCCAGCAGGTTCATGCGCGTGAGCAGCAGCAGGGCCAGCACCAGGTAGGCGCCCAGGTAGACCTCCAACTGCTCGCCCACATAGTAATAGGCGTTGACCAGCAGCACCACGCCGGCCGGAATGATGGCCGGCCAGACCGCGCTCCGGCGGAAGATGGCCCAGGCCGCCCCGACCCCGATACCCCAGAAGCTCAAGCCCACAAAGACCGGGAAGGGCAGGATATCGCGCGAGGTGCCGCCGTTCAGGGCGTAGTAGATGAAGTTGTTGACGCGGATCAGCAGTTCGATGACGCGGTTGTGCCAGTCGCCGCGCAGCAGCAGGCAGGTGAGGAAGCCCACGATGAAGAGGCCGTAGCAGGCCGCAAACAGGGTCGCCACCCAGCCGTTGAAACGGCTCTTGGCCAGCACCAGGCCGGCCAGGACCCCGACCGCCCCGCTCAGGCTGGCCGCCCACAACCCAGGCGCCCAGCCCGGCGCCTCCACCCCCCAGGCCGCGACCACCACCA